>JBCCLX010000182.1:0-8156 GCA_039026635.1 Pseudomonadota bacterium | reverse complement strand
GTCGAGGCCGCTCTCGATCGCGAGCCGTTCGAGCCGTTCGATCTGAGCCGCCTCCCGGGTGGGATCGGCCGGGGGCAGGGCATGCTCGGCCTTCAGCCGCCCCACCTCCTGCGTGCATTTGAAGCGCTCGGCCAGGGTGTGGACGAGGATCGCGTCGAGATTGTCGATCGAGTGGCGCAGGCCCTTCAGGACCGCCGTCGCCTTCGCCGCGTCGTCACTCATGCGCTCTCCTCGCTCTCGGGCGCTGCGCCGAAGGGCATCGCGTTGGTGGGCGCCAGGCGGTAGACATCCCGCTCATGGCCATCGGGAAAGACCTCCCGCGCGATCTTCTCGCCGCCGAGCCGGGCGGCCAGGCGATGGGCCGGCAGGTTCCCGTCGCGGATATGCGTCTCGACGGAGGGCCAGCCGAGGGAGTTCATCGCAAAGCTCATGATGGCGATCGAGGCTTCCTGCGCGAGGCCGGCACCGCGCGCTTCGGGCAGCAGCCACCAGGTCAGCTCATGGCGGGGCCAGCCCTCGGGATGGGCGAGACCGGTCCCGCCCACGACCTGTCCGTCGTCGCGGCGCACCAGGACCCACATGCCAAAGCCCTTGAGATGCCAGTGACCGATGCTCTCCGCCAGCTGGCGCCAGACCTGATCGGGGCGCAGCGGGCCTCCGTACCACTGGGAGGCCTCTGCGTTGGTGTAGAAGGCCATGTAGGCATTGAGATCCCCCGCCTCGGGGGCGCGGAGGATGAGCCGCTCGGTCTCGAGTGTGGGGAATTCTCGGAAGTGTTTCATTTGCCCAGATCCTCAGGGGCCGTCTGCCCAGGCACCGCCTCCTCGGGCGAGGGGTGGCGGTAGATACGCATCACGCCGTATTCGTCGTGCTCGAAATCGCGCTCATGCTGCGCGCCAAGGCGGGTCGCGAGCGCGATAGAGCGGGTGTTCTCAGGGTCGATCAGGCTGATCGCGGTGGTCCAGCCGAGGGTCTCATAGGCCCAGGTGCGGGCGGCCTGCGCAGCCTCGCGCGCGATGCCACGGCCCTCTGCGGCCTCCATGACCGTCCAACCGATCTCGGGTTCGGGCCAGCCCTCGGGGAACCATGGGCCGATGTTGCCGCAGAAGAGCCCGGTCGCGCGCTCATCCACGGCCCACATGCCATAGCCGCGCAGGGCCCAGTGTCCGAGATAGGCGGCGAGCCCGCGCCAGACCGTGTTGCGCGGGACGTGACCGCCCACAAAACGGGTGCGCGGGCTGGCGTTGAAATCGAGCCAGGGGCCGAAATCGCGCTCCGCAGGCGCGCGCAAGATCAACCGCTCGGTCTCGAGCGTCGGGATCTCGAAACGCATGCTCATGCCGCCCGCTCCCGGGGATGCGGGTGGCGCCAGACGATGCAGTCCGGGGCGCCGTCTTGGGGCGCGGGGCGCGCGGCGATGGGGTCGGGTGTGGCACCGAGCCGGGCGGCGAGGGCTGCCGAGCGGGTGTTGCGCGGGTCGATGTAGCTCACAGCGGTGCGCCAGCCGAGGTCCGCCCAGGCATAGCGCGCGATCCGGCCCATCGCCTCGGCCATCAGACCGCGCCCCTCGTGCTCGACGGACCAGAGCGACCAGGCGAACTCCGGCTCGGGCCAGTCACCGGGATGCCAGGGACCGGCAAGCCCGATGGCGCGCCCGCTGGCCTTCTCGACCAGCACGAAGCTGCCGTAGCGCCGGATCACCCAGTGACCGATCTGCGTGGCCATGACGCGCCAGGCCTGGCCGGGCGCGAAGGGGCCACCGTGCCAGCGCGCCCGCTCCGAGCCGAGGAAATCGGACATCGCCGCGGCATCGCCCGCCTCTGGGCCCCGCAGGGTCAGCCGTTCGGTCTCCAGCACTGGGGGCTCGATGCCGATCATTGGGCGCGCTCCATCGCGCTGTGCCGCCAGATGCCGGTGCCGAGCCGGGCGCTGGCCTCATCGTCAAGCACGGCGCCAAGGTTTTGGGCGAGGCGCTGGGATGGTGCGTTCGCGGGTTTCACGCAGCTCACGAAGGTGGGGAGCAGCGTGAGGCCCCAGTTGCGGACCGCCTCGGCCGCCTCCTGGCCATAGCCCTGCGCGCGATGCTCAGCGGCGAGGAACCAGCCGAGCTCAGCCTCCTCATCATCCCATTCATAGCCGAGGAAGACGAAGCCGAGGGCGGCGCCATCGCTGCGCCGTTCCAGCACGAAGGGGCCGTGGCCGTGCAGCAGCCAACAGGCAACATGGCCGCAGAAATCGTACCAAGCGTCTTTCGGCGTCACCGGCCCGCCGATCCACTCGCAGCCCGGTTCCGTGCCGATCCGTAGCCAGAGCGCATAATCCTCAATCCCCGGCGCCCGCAGCACCAAGCGCTCGGTCGTCAGAACCGGGAGGGCCGCGCGATAGGCGGTGGCCGCCGCCAGAGCCTCTGCAGGCGGCGCTTGGGTGCAGGCGGCGAGCGTCATTTCTTCTTACCGAAGCCCGAGAGGCCGGGAGGCAGCGCCGGCCCGCCGGGGGAGGGCAAACCGGGAAAGCCCGAGGGCGCCGAGCCTTTGACGCCCGGGCTGCCGGCGGGGGCAGGGCCAGGACCGGGTAGGCCGGGCGCCATCCCCGGCATGCCGGGCATGCCCGGGGGCATCGCGCCTGGCATGCCGCCCATCTGGCCCAGCATCCCGCGCATGCCCTTCTTGCCACCCATCTTGCCCATTTTCTTCATCATGTCCGCCATCTGCCGCTGCATCTTAAGCAGCTTGTTGACGTCCTGAACTTCGAGGCCGCAGCCGCGGGCGACGCGCTTTTTTCGGGAGGCGGCCATCAGCTCGGGCTTGCGGCGCTCCTCCTTGGTCATGGACTGGATGATGGCGATCTGCCGGCGGATCACCTTGTCGTCCATGTTCGCTTCGGACATCTGCTTCTGCAGTTTGCCCATGCCCGGCATCAGGCTCATCATCCCCTGCATGCCGCCGAGCTTCATCATCTGCTCGAGTTGGGTCCTCAGATCGTTCATATCGAAGCGGCCCTTTTGGAACCGCTTCATCATGCGATCGGCCTCGGCGGCCTCGATCTGCTCCTGAGCCTTTTCGACGAGGGTGACGATGTCACCCATGCCGAGGATGCGGCCGGCGACACGCTCGGGGTGGAACTCCTCGAGCGCGTCCATCTTTTCGCCGAGGCCGACGAATTTGATGGGCTTGCCCGTGACCGCGCGCATCGAGAGGGCGGCACCGCCGCGCCCGTCGCCATCCATGCGGGTCAGCACAACGCCCGAGATGCCAATGCGGCCGTCGAAGTTCTCGGCGGTGTTGACCGCGTCCTGACCCGTGAGGCCGTCGACGACCAGCAGCGTCTCGTGGGGCTTGGCCTCGTCGCGCACGGCCTCGACCTCGGCCATGAGCTCGTCATCGATGCTCAGGCGCCCGGCAGTGTCGAGCATCAGGACATCGTAGCCGCCGAGGCTCGCCTGGGTCTTCGCGCGCTTGGTGATCTGCACCGGGGTCTGCCCAGGCTGGATCGGCAGCGTGTCGACGCCGATCTGGCTGCCGATCACGGCGAGCTGCTCCATCGCGGCCGGGCGGCGGGTATCGAGGCTCGCCATCAACACGCGCTTGCCGTCGCGCTCGCTCAGCCGCCGCGCCAGCTTACCGGTGGTGGTGGTCTTACCCGAGCCCTGCAGGCCCACCATCATGATGGCCGCGGGCGGGCTATCGATCTTCAGCGCCGCGGGCTCGGGCTCTTCGCCGGCCAGTACGCGCACCATCTCGTCATGGACGATCTTGACGACCATCTGCCCGGGCGTGACGGATTTCAGCACCGTCTGCCCCGTCGCCTGCTCGCCCACACGCTTGATGAAAGCCCGCGCGACCGGCAGCGAGACATCGGCCTCCAAGAGCGCCACGCGCACTTCGCGCAGCGCCGTGGTGACGTCCTCCTCCGTGAGCGCACCCTTGCCCATGAGCTTCTCGAGCGCGCCGGAGAGCCGATCTGACAGAGACTCGAACATCGTCATCCTTCCCGTGTTGCCCCCGCACACCTAGGCGCTCGCGGACAACGGCAAAAGCGCCGGTGGGCGAACTCTCGCTGACCGACGGTGGCGGGCGGGTACCGGGCGAGCGGGCGTCTGTCAAGCCTGGGTTGGGATTGGATCGGGGCCTCGCAGAGCCGGGTCGGGCTGGCCGCGGGGTGGGGCGCGCGTCGATCAGCGCTGCCGCTTGCTGGTGGCCGGCACGCCGAGCCAGGCTGCGATGGCCTCGGTCGTCTCGCTCTGATCCATGGCGATGGGCGCTGTGCTCAGGGCCACCCGTTCGCGCTGGGCCCCCTGCACGCCACTGCCCGCCGCCTGGGGGGCCAGGATCAGCTCGATACGGTGATGATCCGTCTTGTTGGTATCGGTGCGGATCACTTCCTCCACACCCGCAATGCGTGCCAAGGGGATCTCGCGCTCGCGGGTGCCACCGATGGGCCGGGTCTGGCGCAGGGTGACGATGCCGGACGGTCGGTCGAAGGTCGTCGTCACGGCCGCGTGGCTCGCGAAGATCGCGAGCGGGGCCAGCAGGCCGAGGCCGGCGAAGACCCATTGCGCCGAAAGGGAGATGTCGATGGGGTCGGCAATCGCAAAGGCGATGAAGGCCACCCCGGCGATCACCGATAGCGCCCAGGGCCCGATGGGAACGAACCCGACGATCAGCCGGTCCTCGCTTTGCTCCCGGACCCGCATCGTCCCTCAGGCACGCGAGCGCGTTGGGAGCGGGCGGGGCGGGCGCAAGCCGGATGGGTCACTCATGGTCCTCAAAGCCTTCCGAGAAGAACGCGGTGGGTTCTCCGTCGGGCAGATGGGGCGCCGGCGTCAACTGTCGGGGCGTGGGTCTGGCCGTGGGTCTGGACGCGTCAGCCACTCATTCAGCGTCTCCAGCGCCTTGTCATGGCGACGCGCGGTGAAGACCTCCGACAGGGGTGTCGTCTCGACCGTGCCGTCGGCCGTCATATAGTCCAGGAGAAGACGGTGCATCGGCGCATTGGACTCAGCCGAGCGGTTGCGCTCCTGGCGCACGGCGACGACCCGGTCGAGATCCATGCCGTCCTCACGGCGCTGCCAGAGGTGCCAGCGGATGCGGGTGATGCGCGCCGCCTTGCGGTCGAAGACAAAGCGCTGAAACGGCACCTTTGCCCAGAGAACCCAGAGCGAGAGCCCGGCGAACGCCAGCATCAGGGCGCGCACCCAGAGGGAGGCATCCTTCGGCTCGAAGAGCGCGAAATAGAGGATCATGCTGCTCATGACGGCCAAGATGCTCGAGAAGAGCCAGGGTCGGTCCTCCAGCACGAGCTGCGCGTCTGTGCATTGCGTGACCGTCATGGCGGCTCAGGCCGCCACGGGCGCGGACGCCGACCAGGGCCGGTCTCGCACGGGCAGATGGACGATGGCGGACAAGATCCCGAGCGCGATGGCGATGTACCAGACGAGATCGTAGCCGCCCGTCGCATCATACACCCGACCGCCGATCCAGACCCCGAGGAAGGAGCCAACCTGGTGGCTGAGGAAGACGATCCCATAGAGCGTGCCGAGCGCGCGCGGCCCGAACATGGTGGCCACAAGCCCGGAGGTGAGCGGCACCGTGGCGAGCCAGAGGATCCCAATGACGACAGAGAACAGGATCGCTGAGAGCGGCGAGGGTGGCACGGTGATGAAGACGAAGATCACGACCGCCCGCAGCCCATAGATTGCCGAGAGGATCCAGGGCTTGGGAAAGCGCTGGGCCAGTTCCCCGCCGAGCAGCGTGCCGATCACATTCGCGAAGCCGATGATCGAGAGCGTCGCTGCCCCCAGCGCCACCGAGCCGCAAACCTCTGCCACATAGACCGGCAGATGGACGGTCATGAACGCGACATGAAAGCCGCAAACGAAAAAGCCCAGCGTCAGCAACACGTAGGAGCTATGCCCGAAGGCGCGGCGCACGATCGTGCCGATCGCAACCTCCGGGTCCGCCGTACTGCCCGCAGGCGTCGCCGCCTTGAGATAGGGGATGCAGAAGGCGATGGGCACGAGCAGCAGGGCCATGACGGCGATGGTCGTCTGCCAGCCATAAGCCTGGGTCAGCCAGGCCGCGATCAGCGGCATCGACATCTGACCGAGAGAGCCGAGAGCCGCCGTGAGCGCCAAGGCCCGCGCGCGTTTCTCCTCGCTCACCGCGCGACCAACCACAGAGAGCACGAGGCCAAAGGCGGTGCCGGCGATCCCCATGCCGACGAAGACGCCTGCGCCGAGGTGTTGCATCAGCGGCGTGACGCCCAGCGCCGAGAGCGCCATGCCCGCCAGGTAGACCGCAAGGCCGAGCCAGAGCGCCCGTCTGTCGCCATAGCGGTCGGCGATTAGGCCGAAGAAGGGCTGGGCCAGCCCCCAGACCATGTTTTGGATCGCCAGCGAGAGGCTGAAGATCTCCCGCGGCCAGCCGAACTCCGTCGACATCGGATCGAGCACGATGCCGAAGACCGAGCGCACCCCGAAGCTGAGCGCCACGACCACCGAGCCCGCCGCGATGATCACGGCGGTGGGCGATAGTGTGCGGCGTGCGGTGTCGGCGGGCATGGGCAAAACAGGCTCCGATGAGAGCCCTAGTCTCCACGTCAGGCATGGCCGAGGTCAAATGCCGAATTGTCGGGTGAGGGCCCATGGCTCTGTGATGGGACGGGCATCGCGCTCGGTCGGGCCTGCTGCGGCTTTGTCCCAGCCAGGGGATCGGGCATAAGGCCCTGCGTGGATGCCTGCGTGGTGGCCTGTGCTGAGGCCTGTGGGCTCCTGCGTGGTTTCCTTTGGGGAGGATCGCGATGAAGGACGGGCCGGCGGCTGCAGCCTCGGCGCCCGGGGCCGGGCCGGCCCCCGGGCCCATGGCCCGGTATCGTGCGCTGGTGGCCGAGGGCACGATCCATTCCGATCCGGCGCAGCGCGCGGCCGTTGAGAAACTGCAGCTCCTGCATGTGCGCCTGCGCGGCTATGAGCCAGCCCAGCGCAAATCCGTGGCGCGGGGCTGGTTCGGCTTCGGGCGCGGGGCGCCGCATAAGTACATCCAGCTTTCGGGGCTGTACCTCTACGGTGGGGTTGGGCGCGGTAAATCCATGCTGATGGATCTGTTCTTTGCCACCGCCCCGGTGCGGCCGAAGCGGCGCGTGCATTTCCATGCCTTCATGCAGGAGGTGCACGCCGGCATCCATATCGCGCGGGAGAGCAACGTGACCGATCCCGTCCAGCCGGTGGCCGACGAGATTGCGGAGGGCGCGACGCTTCTTTGCTTCGACGAGTTCCAAGTCTCGGACATCACCGATGCGATGATCCTCGGCCGGCTCTTCGAGGCGCTCTGGGAGCGGGGTGTGGTGGTGGTGGCAACCTCCAACCGCCCGCCGGATGAGCTCTATAAGCATGGGCTCAACCGCCAACTCTTTCTGCCCTTCATCGCGCTTCTGAAGGAACGCTGCGATGTGCTCGAGCTTTCGAGCCTCACGGACTATCGCCTCGGCGGCACGCCGGCGCGCTATTTCTGTCCTCTGGGTGCGGCGTCGCAAGCGGCCATGGATGCGGCCTGGTCGCGGGAGACGGCGGGCGAGACACCGGCGCCGGTCACGCTCTCGGTCCATGGTCGGCGCGTGGCGATCGAGGCGGCGACGGAGGAGGCTGCGCGTTCCGGCTTCGAGGCGCTCTGCGCGGTTCCCCTCGGCCCCGCGGATTATCTCAGTATCGCAGAGAGGTTCAGCGTGGTCTTCATCGATGCGGTGCCGGAGCTCGGTCGGCACCGCAACAACGAGGCGAAACGCTTCGTTACCCTGATCGACGCGCTCTATGAAGCGAAGACACGGCTCTACCTCTCCGCCGCGGCGCCACCCGATGATCTCTATCGCGCGGGTGAGGGCAGCTTCGAGTTTGCGCGAACTGCCTCGCGATTGACCGAAATGACGGCGGATTAGGGCGACCTCGGATCAGACCGAATCTTGTTGGACGGCGTGGTTAGGCCGCCGTCTCTCGGCGTTCGTCCTCGGAGATGTGCAGCACCCAATCGCGATCAACGAGTTCGAAGGCTGTGATCGTGATCTGGGTCAGCTCCTCGCGCTCGAAGAGCAGTCGGGCGAGTGGATTGATCAGGAACGTCTCAATCCGGTTGCCGATGCCGCGCCCGCCCTCGTTAAGGTCGGTG
>JBCCLX010000181.1:0-8157 GCA_039026635.1 Pseudomonadota bacterium | reverse complement strand
GACGACGCCGCCTGCGCGGGGACGGGCGAGGTGATCTTTGGCGGGGCCTATGGCGATCCGATCGCGGCGAGCCAGTTGCTCGAAATCGTGGAGCATCTGACCGAGCGGGGCGTGACCGTGGCCGTGAGCACGAACGGCGGCCTGCGCAAGCCCGAATGGTGGGCGCGTCTGGGGCGGGCCATGCGACGGACCGGTTCCCGCCTGGAGCTGCATCTCGATGGCCTGGCCGACACCAACCATCTCTACCGGGTCAACACGCGTTGGGACCGGATCATGGCCAATGCGCGGGCCTATATCGAGACAGGGGCACGGGCAGAATGGCACTTCATCATCTTCCGCCATAACGAGCACCAAGTTGTTGAAGCTCATGCGCTTTCCAAGGAGATGGGGTTCGCCAGCTTCACCCTGATCGACACGATCCGGTTCTCCGGCGGGCCGAGCTATCCCTATGTGATGCCCAATGGGGAGCACCGGGAGCTGGAGCTGCCGAGCGTCAAGGCTGCCGACTTCGGGCTGGATGCGGAGGGGCGCGCCCAGGTGCAATCGGTGTCGGTCGTGCCGCGGGCGCCAACGGGTCCGCAGCAGATCGCTTGCAAATCCGCCATCGAAAACCGTGCCTATATCTCGGCGCATGGTCAGGTGTCGGCCTGCTGCTGGGTCACCGGATCGCCGGAGGAGGCCAGCTTCTTTGCGCGCCATGGGCTGGCACCGGCGGCCTACAACATCCGCAACAGGCCGCTCGCGGAGATCCTGGCCGATGAGCCCTTCGCCAGCCTCTATGCCGCCGCCTGGGCCGAGGACAGCCTGGCCAACTGCCGGCACAAATGCGGAAAGATGCTGCGCAACAAGCGAAACACGCTGTAGCGCCGCTTAGCCGAGAGGCGGCAACCCGGCAGCAGGCTCATAGAAGGTGAGCAGATTGCCATCGGGATCCAAGGCCGCAAACTCGCGCATTCCCCAAGGACGGTCGCCCAAGGGCCCGTTCGGATGCAGCGCCTCCGCCGCGCCACAGCGGGCATGAAAATCGGCAACATCGGTCACATGGACCCGGCAAGACGCTGTGCCCGCGAGGAAGCTCTCGGCCCCCGATTGCAGCGGCGGCCCGTCGCGCCCCTCCCGCCAGCTCTTATCACCGGCCAGCCAGAGCGTGATCTCCACGGTGTCGCATTGGAGAAGCACAAAGCCCTCCTCCCGAAAGCTGACGGCCATCCCGAGAACGCCCTCATAGAACCGCAGCGCCGCCTCGATATCGCTGACGGGCATGGCAGGCACGGCAGAGCGCATCGCGGGCATATCAACCCTCCTCAGAGCCGGTAGAAGATGTGGTTGCCGATCTTGGCCGTACGGGTCGTCCGTGCGGCCCAATAGGGCCTCACGGTCGTGTTGTGAAAGAGGGTCGCGCCATCGGTCGGGTCCCTGCTCTCACCATTGATCACCTGGCGGGCGATCTCTCGGGCCGTGGCAAAGGGGGCAGGCTCGCGCACCGCGTCGTCGCGCCCGTCGCAGTACCAGGAGAACTGGCAGGGCGCATTGGGCCCACCGGCCGTGATCACACCGCAGACATTGTCCGGAAAGCCCTTGGCGCGCACGCGGTTGGCAACGACATGGGCAACGGCGCGCATCCCCTTCTCGCCCTCGCCCTTGGCCTCCCAGTAGATCGTGCGGGTCATGCAGCGCACGGCATTGTTAAGCGGCCCCCGCCCCGCCGGCTCGAGCTCGATCGCCGCCTGGGGCGAGAGCGGCATGCTGGCGCCGGCGACAGGCAGCGCCGCCTCCCGAGCGGCCTCCGAGGGCGCATCCAAGACCACCTTGGGTCCCAGAACGATCGCAGCATCATCGGCGTCGCTCAAAGCGGCGACCTGGGGCTCGGGCGCACTCGATCGCTCGAACGCCTGCTCGACGTCAGCACAGCCGGCGAGACAGGCCGCCAGCACCCCCATCAGAGGTCTGATCATTGGGAAATCTGCCGGGCGATGATGAGCTTTTGGATGTCGTCCGTGCCTTCATAGATCCGGCACACCTTCTGGTCTCGATACATCCGCTCCACCTCGTAGTCGGCGAGATAGCCATAGCCGCCGAGCACTTGGATGGCCTGGCTCGTCACATATTCCGCCGTCTCCGCGCAGAAGAGCTTGGCCATGCAGGCTTCTTTCAGGCAGGCCTCGCCCCGGTCCTTCATCGCCGCTGCGTTAAGCACCAGCTGCCGAGCGGCCTCAAGACGCGTCGCCATCTCGGCAAGGCGGAACTGCACGGCCTGCAGATCGAAGATCGGGCCGCCGAAAGCCGTGCGCTCCTTCGAATAGGCAAGCGCGCGCTCATAGGCGGCCTGCGCCAACCCCGTCGCCTGCGCCGCAATGCCGATCCGACCGGCTTCAAGGCTCGAGAGCGCGATCATGTAGCCCTGCCCCTCCTCGCCGATGAGCTGATCCTGGGGCACTTCCATATCGGTGAAGGCCAGCGCGCAGCTGTCCGACGCCTTCTGGCCGAGCTTCTTCTCCACGCGCACCACCTCGAAGCCTGGCGCCTCATTCGCGGTGACGAAGCAGGAAATGCCCTTCTTGCCCTTCTCAGGATCGGTCACGGCGAAGAGCACCGTCGTCGACCCGATGCGCGCCGAGGAGATGAACTGCTTGCTCCCGTTCACCCGCCAGCCGGCATTCGTGCGGGTTGCGCGGGTCTTCAGCGCTGAGGCGTCGGAGCCTGCCTGCGGCTCTGTCAGCGCGAAGGAGCCGACCTGCCCCTCACAGAGCGGGCGCAGCCACCGCTCCCGCTGCGCGTCTGAACCGAAACGCTCCAGCACGGTGCAGACGGGGGCGTTATGGACGCTGACGAGGGTGGAGACCGAGCCATCGCCGGCCGCGATCTCGATCATGGCGAGCGCGTAGGAGACATAATCCGTCCCCGCACCGCCCCAGTCCGGGCTGGTCGTCATGCCCAGAAACCCAAGCTCCGCAAGCGCGCTCACAACCTCGGGTTCGATGCGCCCGGCATCCTCGCGGGCTGTGGCGGAGGGCGCGAGCTGGGTCTGGGCAAAGTCCCGCGCCATGTCGCGGATCATGATCTGCTCTTCGGTCAGCATCCTCGGCTCCTCCTCGTCTTATTCGTTGCCGTTCTGATACTCCGGCGGTGGCAGCCCCTGCAATGAGAGCCATGATGACGCAGCGACGCCTGCCGCCTCAGGCCCGAGGCAGCCGCGCGAACCAGCGGGGCGGCGTGCCTGGAAGCGGCCGGCCGAGAAGCGCCGTCATCGTCTCCGCAACCAGCCCCTGCCCGTTCCACCGCTCCGCAAGGGCACAAAGCTCAGCCACGCTGGCGCCCGCGCAGGTATGCATGAGCGACCCGAACCCGTCGTCCTCCAGCGCCCCTGCCGCGGCCATGGATTGTGCGATCGCATAGAGAAGCTCGGTCCGACGGCGGGCCATCAGGAAGGCATAGGCCTCGGATGGGCTTGGATGGGCGGTAAAGCGGCGGGACCGGACATCGACGCTCAGCACCAGAACGCCGTGCTCGCGGCGCAGCGCGTAGCGGCCCGGCCAATCGAAAAGCGTCTCCCTCAAGGCTTCTTGGGCGCCACCTCCTGGATGGGTAGGCCCGCCGCTCTCCAGCCGCCAAAGCCATCCTCGATATGGGAAACGTCCTGCAGGCCCATATCCTGCGCCGCCTTGGCAGCAAGCGCAGAACGTTGTCCGCCACCGCAGTAGAAGACGAACTTCACAGGGCGCTGGAAGATCTCCTTTGCATAGGGGCTCTCTTGATCGATCCAAAACTCGAGCATCCCACGCGGACAATGATAGGCGCCGGGCACCTTCCCTTCGCGCCAGAGCTCCCGAACGTCGCGCAGGTCCACAAACACAACGTCGTCCTTTCTGTGCAGCGACGCAGCCTCAGCCGCGGGAAAATGCGCGACGACCGCATTCGCGGCAGCCACGAGGTCGCCCACCTTTTTCATCACGTCCCCTGGTGTTGCTTCAACGCCTGCGCGGCGCCGTCACCGAATATGGTGAAGGTGCCGCCGATTTCCGCCAGACCGTGACGCGCAATCGCGTCGACGATCTGGCGGTCAATGTTCGCGAGCGGTGTCTTCCTACCATCCGTGCCGATGATGTCGTGCGTACCCTCCTCGACCGCCACGCCAAAGCCACTCCTCGGTGTCATCGCCAAGGCCGCCTCCGTCCCTGGGGTCGTTGTGCCGTCGGACTTGATGTGCAGGTGGAGGTTGTCGCTCACCAGATGGTTGATGCCGAAGTGCGGACCGATATCGGGGATGTTGCCGAAAGCACTGTTCACCGCCGACAGAAACTCCTTTGCGGCGCTAATCTGGTCGTCCGCGCTCCGTGAGAATTTGACGGCTTCCAGGAGGCCGTCCCGCTTCTTTTCAATGTTCTCGCTGTTCTCATTGATAAAATTGACAATGTCTTGGATCTCGGCCGCCGCCTCCAACTTCTCCTGATAGGGCATGTTGCTGAACAGCGTATGCACTGACACTGAAAGCCACAGATTTGCCCGTTCTTTGTTAGCGTCGATTAAGCGCTCGCTCCACCGATTGAGCGTGTCTATCCGCTGCGTAGTCGTCTCCCCAGGCAGTGGCTTGAGGAACTCGACGATACGCAATTTGAGATAGGCTTGAGGGATACGATGGGGTTGTGCGCCGTTGACCGCTCTCAAGTTTTTCTTCGTCGGATCGATCGCAACGCCGCTGTCGATCGCGGTCTGCAGCTTCGCGTAGACCTGCATCCGGTTCACTTTCCGAAAGGCCGGGCGCCTCATTCTCTTGGACAGCGGCTTGAGCTCCGGACGTGCCGTGTACTCGGTGACCGTGGTCGAGCGTTTCCGTTTTCTCGAAGCCCTGGTAGCGGTGGCACTCGTTGAGATGCCGAGCGCGTTTGTGGCACTGCCGCTGCTGCCCGATGTCCCCGACGGTTGCGTGGCCAGGCGGACCGAGAAGCCGCTGCCGATACCGCTCATGGCCTCATCCTCTGATCCAGTTCGTCTCGTCCTCCGCAGCGCCCGCAACGCTCTCGACGTCCCCTGCAGCGCTTTCCTGCCCCGCCATCACGAGATCGAAGAACTGACGGCGCTCCTCGGAGGCCTCTGCCAGGAACGCGGTCAACGCGGCGTAGAACCCATCGTCCTGGCAGTCCGCAACGCTGAGCGGCCGCAACAGCAGGACAAGCCCTCTGTCGCGGTCCAGCGCATAGCCGCTTAGGCAGGAAGGTTTGTCCAAGCTGCGCGCCAGCATCGCCTGGCCCCAACCAGGGCGGTCGGTTGCCTCCATTTTCCCGATGGGCACGGAGAGCAGCAGCGCCTTGTCGGCTTCGACGACCTCCGCCTGAAAGGTGAGGCCGTCGACCTCAAAGACGCATAGCCCGTCCTCCATCTCCAGAGGGAGCCCGTGTTCGGCGGCCGTCTTGGCAACAACCTGCCGAAAGATCGCCTCGGAGGACATTGAGAAAGCGTACCCCAAAAAAAATCGCCACCTCAGGATATGAGGTGGCGACCCAATAGTCGACTACTGAAGGATCAGGTGCCCTTGCGCTGATAGGCGGTGCCCCAGCCCCAGGCGCCCGAGCCGAAGCCGCGGGAGACGACGCGCTCGCGGTAGATCGCGGAGACGTCATCGCCATCGCCGGCCAGCAGGGCCTTGGTGGCGCACATTTCGGCGCAGATGGGCGACTTGCCCTCGGCGATCCGGTTGCGGCCGTATTTGGAGAACTCGATCGTGCTCATCGACTCCTCCGGACCACCGGCACAGAAGGTGCATTTGTCCATCTTGCCGCGCGAGCCGAAGTTGCCCGCCTGCGGATACTGCGGCGCGCCGAAGGGGCAGGCGTAGAAGCAGTAGCCGCAGCCGATGCAGAGGTCCTTGGAGTGCAGGACCGTGCCATCGGCCGTCTGGTAGAAGCAGTCCACCGGACACACCGCCATGCAGGGCGCGTCCGAGCAGTGCATGCAGGCCACCGAGATCGAGCGCTCGCCGGGGACACCATCGGAGATGGTGACCACGCGGCGACGATTGATGCCCCAGGGGACCTCATGCTCGTTCTTACAGGCCGTGACGCAAGCGTTGCACTCGATGCAGCGCTCGGCGTCGCAGAGGAAAGTTACACGTGCTGCCATAGGTCCGTTCCCCCTCAGGCCTTCATGATCTTGCAGAGCGTGGCCTTGGTCTCCTGCATCTGGGTGACCGAGTCATAGCCATAGGTCTGCGCGGTGTTGGTGCTCTCGCCGAGCACATACGGGTCGGCACCGGCCGGATACTGCGAACGGCGATCCTCACCCTGGAAGAAGCCACCGAAGTGGAAGGGCATGAAGGCAACGCCACGGCCGACACGCTCGGTGACCATCGCCGCCACTCTGACCTTGCCGCCTTCCGGACCTTCGACCCAGACCTGCTCACCGTTCTTGAAGCCAAGGTTGTTGGCGTCGAACGGGTTCACCTCGATGAACATCTCCTGCTGCAGCTCGGCGAGCCACGGGTTGGAGCGCGTCTCATCGCCACCGCCCTCGTACTCCACGAGACGACCCGAGGTCAGGATGATCGGGTAGTCCTTGGAGTAGTCGTTCTTCTGGATCGACGCATAGAGCGTCGGCAGACGATAGGCTTGGCGGTCGTCGTAGGTCGGGTAGTCGGCGACCAGATCGTAGCGCGGCGTGTAGAGCGGCTCGCGGTGAAGCGGGATCGGATCCGGGAAGGTCCAGACCACGGCCCGCGCCTTGGCGTTCCCGAAGGGCGCACACTCGTGCTTGATGGCGACGCGCTGGATGCCACCCGAGAGGTCGGTCTTCCAGTTCGTCTTCGGACCGGCCACACCGTCGATCGCGGCGCGCTCCTCATCCGTCAGATCGCCATCCCAGCCGAGGTCCATCAGCATCTGCATCGTGAACTCGGGATAGCCGTCCTGGATCTCCGAGCCCTGGGAGTAGACGCCTTCGGCCAGCAGGTTGTCGCCGTCCCGCTCCACACCGAAGCGTGCACGGAAGGTGAGACCACCCTTCGAGACCGGCTTCGACATGTCGTAGAGGTTGGGCGTGCCCGGGTGCTTCATCTCGGCGGTGCCCCAGCAGGGCCACGGCATGCCGTAGAAGTCGCCATCCGCCGGGCCACCGACGGCCTGCAGCGTCGTGCGGTCGAAGGTGTGCTGGTTCTCCATGTGCATCTTGATGCGCTCGGGCGACTGGCCCGTGTAGCCCACCGTCCACATGCCGGCGTTGAACTCGCGCGTCACGTCTTCGACGTTCGGCTCGAACTCGCTGTCCATCGAGATGTTGCGGAACATGCGATCCGCGAAGCCGAACTTCTTGGCAAAGCGGTAGATGATCTCGTGATCGTTTTTCGACTCGAAGATCGGGTCCACCACCTGCTCGCGCCATTGGATCGAGCGGTTCGACGCCGTCACCGAGCCGCGGGTCTCGAACTGCGTACAAGCCGGGAGCAGCCAGACACCATCGGTGCGGTCGTGCAGCACCGCCGAGACGGTCGGGTGCGGATCGATCACGACCATCATGTCGAGCTTGTTCATCGCCTTGTTCATGTCGGTCAGGCGGGTCTGCGAGTTCGGCGCGTGGCCCCAGAGCACCATGGCGCGGACGTTGTCCGGCTGGTCCATGTTCTCCTTGTCCTCGAGCACGCCGTCGATCCAGCGCGACACGGGGATGCCCTTGCCTTCCATCAGCTCTTTCGACGCGAACTGGCTGAGTAGGAACTCGTATTCATCGTCCGCCGCAGCATCGGCAGTCTTGGTCCCGGCCCAAACACGGGCCCAGTGCTTCCACGAACCGGTCTTGAGGCCGTAATAGCCCGGCAGCGTATGGGAGAGCACGCCAAGATCCGTCGCGCCCTGCACGTTGTCGTGGCCGCGGAAGATGTTGGTGCCGCCACCCGTGACGCCCATGTTGCCGAGGGCAAGCTGCAGGATGCAGTAGGCGCGGGTATTGTTGTTGCCGTTGGTATGCTGCGTGCCGCCCATGCACCAGATCACGGTACCAGGCTTGCTCTGGGCCAGCGTACGGGCGACCCGCTCGAGCTGGCTGCCCGGCGTGCCGGTGACGCGCTCAACCTCTTCCGGGTTCCACTTGGCCACCTCGGCGCGGATCTGGTCCATGCCCCAGACACGCGTGCGGATGAACTCCGAGTCTTCCCACTTGTTCTCGAAGATG
>JBCCLX010000180.1:0-8157 GCA_039026635.1 Pseudomonadota bacterium | reverse complement strand
CCCGCGCATCTTGCGAAGACCCGCGCCGCGCTTCTCGCCGCCCAACCCGTGCGCGTTGTCGAGACGCCGCTGGCGCGCGCTGAGATCGCGACACCCATCCCGCTCGGCGATGAACGCACCCTGCCCGGCCCCCACACGCATTTGCTGCCCGCGATCCTGAGCGAAGGGCTTGAGACGCCCGCAGGTCTTGCCATGCCCCCGGCCTTCACAGCCGCCGCCCTCTGGATCCCTGCGTGAGGCCCCCCGGTCCCCGCGCCCTCATGCTGCAGGGGGCGGGCTCGAATGTCGGTAAATCCATGCTGGTGGCAGGGCTCTGCCGGGCAGCTTCGCGGCGTGGGCTGCGCGTTGCTCCCTTCAAGCCCCAGAACATGTCCAACAATGCCGCCGTGACGGAAGATGGCGGCGAGATCGGGCGGGCGCAGGCCCTGCAGGCCCTGGCGGCACGCTACCCCACCACAGTGCATATGAACCCGGTTCTCCTAAAACCTGAAACGGAGACCGGCGCGCAGGTGGTGGTCCAAGGAAAGCGGCTGGAGACCGTCGAGGCGGGCGGCTATCGAAAGGTGAAGCCGCGCCTCATGCCTCGGGTGCTCGAGAGCTTTCATTGCCTCGCCCGGGACGTCGACCTTCTGATCGTGGAGGGCGCAGGCTCACCGGCCGAGGTCAATCTTCGCGCCAATGACATCGCCAACATGGGCTTTGCGCGCGCCGCTGGTGTGCCGGTCGTGCTCGTCGGCGATATCGACCGTGGCGGCGTCATCGCCCAGGTCGTGGGCACGCAAGCCGTGCTCGAGGCAGGAGACGCCGCCCAGATCGCGGGGTTCTTGATCAACAAGATGCGCGGCGACCCGCGGCTCTTCGACGATGGCTACCGTTTCATCGCCGAGCGCACGAGCTGGCCCGGCTTCGGCGTGATCCCCTGGTTCGCCGATGCCGGGCGCCTGCCCGCTGAAGACGCCGTGGAGATCGCGAGCGCCCGACGCGAGGGCGGCATCGTCATCGCCGTGCCGGAGCTTTCGCGCATCGCCAATTTCGACGATCTCGATCCGCTGAAACTGGAGCCTGGCATCAGCCTCGAGATGATCCCCGCCGGCCAGCCGATCCCCGGCAACGCCGCGCTGGTGATCCTCGCAGGCTCAAAATCCACGCGGGGCGATCTCGCGCACCTGCGCGCGCAGGGATGGGATGTGGATCTGCTGGCCCATCGGCGCCGCGGCGGGCGCATCCTGGGGCTTTGCGGCGGCTATCAGATGCTCGGACGCTCCATCGCGGACCCGGAGGGGATTGAGGGCCCGGCAGGCAGCGATCCCGGCCTCGGCCTCCTCGACATCGAGACGGTGATGACACCGGAGAAGCGTCTGGCCCAGGTCACCGGTCGCCATGTGGAAAGCGACACGCCGATCAGCGGCTACGAGATCCATATCGGACGGACGGAGGGCCCGGATCGCGCCCGGCCACTCCTGGAGATCGACGGTCGCGCGGAAGGCGCCGTCTCGATCGACGGACGCGTGGCCGGCGCCTATGTCCACGGACTCTTCGCGTCGGATGCGTTTCGCGCGGCCTATCTGGCAGGCCTTGGCGCGACCGCATCGGACCTCGCCTATGACGCGGCGGTGGACGCGACGCTCGACGCGCTTGCCGACCATCTCGAGGCCCACTCCGATGTTGACGGGCTCCTCGCCCTCGCCGCGCCGCTGACACTGCCTGCCTAAGGGGCGCAGGCTTCAGGGGTCGCGGGCCTTAGAGATGGAGCTCCACGAGGGAGCGCAGATGCACCTGAGCCTTCAAACGCGCGCCGAGCAGGTAGAGCCCAGCCACTTTGCGCTGCAGGTAGAGCACATCCATCGGCATCACATGGTCGAAATCGCGCTCCATCGCGAGATCGAAGCCCCGGTCGCGGAGCTGGGCGCGCAGGCTCTCATCGGCGAAATCATGGGGCGTGTCGGCGCGAAAGGGGACCGAGCCGATCTGCATGAGCCCCAGGACCTGATCACGATGCTCGGGCGCGGTCTCAGCGGAGTAGAAGCCCGTCGCCTCCCCAGCCTCGGCCAGGGTCCCTGCGTCACCGCTCATGACCGCCCGCATCAGCGCGCGGAAGGTCGCAACGCGCTCGGGTGGATAGCCGCGGGCGGCCCCGAAATCGAGCAGCACGACCCGGCCCGTCTCCCGATCATAGCGGTAGTTGCCGAAATTCGGGTCCGTCTGCACGAGGCCGAAGTCGAACACCTCGCGCAGCATCAGCTCGAGCAGGAGCCGCATCACCCGGTCCCGCTCCCCTTGGGGCGCCTCGGCCAGGCTCTCGAGCGGCGCGCCGGGCACGAAGCGCATGGCGAGCACGTCGCGCCCGGTCAGCTCAGGGACCGGCTCTGGCACAACGAAGTCCTGGTCCTCGGCGAGAAGCGCATGAAAGCGCGCCAGCTGCGCCCCCTCGCGCTCATAATCCGCCTCCTCATGGAGCTGACGCCGCGCCTCGTCGAGCAGCGGGTCGAGGGCAACGCCGGGAGGCAGCATATCGCTCAACCGAACGAGCGTGCCCACATTGGCCACATCGCTGTCGATGCTCTGCCGCACGCCGGGATACTGCACCTTGATCGCCAACAGCCGACCATCGCGCAGACGCGCCCGGTGCACTTGGCCGATGGAGGCGGCGGCGACAGGCGTCGTCTCGAAGCTCTGAAAGCGCCGGAGCCAGCCCGGCCCCCAGGCACCGTCGAGCACGCGGCGCAACTGGCGCGGAGGCATCGGTTCGGCATCGGCGCGCAGTCGCGCCATGATCTCCGCGATCTCCGGGGGCAAGACATCGCCCGCGTCCATGGAGAGAAGCTGGCCCATCTTCATCGCCGCGCCGCGCATCCGCGCGAGCTCGCCGGCAAGACGACCAACGTTCGCAGGGGTCAGAAGCAGATCGCGCAGGAGAGGCCGCTCACCCCGCAGCAAGGCACCCGTGCCCCGCGCTGCCGCGCCCGCCATGATGCCGGAGGCAACGCCCCCGAGCCGCGCCGCGCGGGCCATCCGGCCCTTCGGAACCGCGACCCCGCCGCTGATGTGGCGATTGACACCGCGACCGGTTTCGGGGCCGGCATCCCGATCAGTGCCACGCTGGAGCGCTGGACCATTCTGAGCCGCGGCACCCAGCCTGCCCGCATCACTGCCGTCCATGCGCTTTCTCCCCCGTCGCTGGGGAGCAAGCTAAGCCGGATGGCCGCCCTGGACAGCCAAGGTGCTCAGCGCCGGCGCGGCATGAGCGCGCAAGGGGCCCGATCGCGTTGCTGATCCTGCTGCTGAAGCCGCGTTACTGAACGCGCATCCGCTTGGGCGTGGCCGGCACGAAGCCCGTGGTCTCGTCGACCGCCGGTCCCTCGTCTTCATCCGCCTCTGCCGTCTCGTCCTCGGAGGCATCGGCCGTCGGCGGCTCGCCCTCATCGCCGTCACCGCCCTCGGCCCCCGGTGCTCCCGGTGCCCCGCCTTCGGGTGTCGCCTCGCCGTCGGTGCCCGGGTCTGGTGTGCCATCCGGATCGGCCGCAGCCACCGTTGGGTCCTCGGGCGGGGCCTCATAGGTCGCCGCATCCTCCCAGCCGCTGCCGGAGGGGCTCTGGATGCCGGTCACCTTCCGCTTACGGACAACGCAGCGCACGTCCTGAGTGCTGCCATCCGCGCGGGTGATGGTCGTGTACAGGCGGCGATGGTCGCTCCCGCGCCGTTTGACCTCGAAGGACCCGACCTTCTCAGCCCCGTACTCGGCCTTTAGTTGCTCCGAGCAGCTATCCTCGAGGTTCTGGTTGAGCGAGCCCCGGGAGGTGCCGATCTGATTGTAGCCGCGCTCGCCGATCAGATCCTGATTCTGGGCGCGCGCTGGCGCGGCGACGAAGACCAAGGCGCTCAAGGCCAACCACACACAGGCTCTGAAACCGGTGAACAGGGTCATGGATCTCTCCCTTTGCGGCTCCGACTACCGGGTGCCGCGTTCCGGCAATCTAGCCCATAACGCGCGCCGACGGCAGGGTCTCCCGGCGTAAGGAGCCGGTTTCACGCTCGCGCGACATCGCCGCCACGGGGTGCCCGCAGAGGTCCAGGCGGCGCATAGGCCGCGTTCAGGCTGCGCCGGCAAGCTCCAGCGGCGCCAGAACCAGCACGAGCCCCGTTGCGAAAGCGAGCAGCCGCATCCAGGCCCGCCCCGGCACGATCACGCCCCAGGAGAGCGCGGCAAGCCCCGCCCCCAGCTTGACCATCGCGAGCCCGGCCGCCCAGGGCGCCTCGGCCAGGCGCAAAAGGTCCGGTGCTGCGATCATGCCGAGGGGGATGAAGTAGAGCCCCAGTCCCAGGGCCATGGCGCTGCCCGCAACGCGCAGCCAGTTCTCCCCCACCATCCCCGCTGCGATGAAGACCGCGCCGCAAACCGGCGGTGTGATCGTCGAGAGAAGCGCGAACCAGAAGACGAAGAGATGCGCCTCCAGCACTTCAAGCCCCAGCGAGACGAGCGCCGGTCCAGCGACCGAGACGCAGATCACATAGGCCGCCGTCGTGGGCACCTCCATGCCGAGGATCAGGCAGGCGAGGGCGGTGAGCAGGAGGGCGGGCCAGAGGCTCCCTCCCGAGCCTTCGAGGATGAAGGAGGTGATCTTCACCCCCAGCCCCGTGATCGAGAGCACGCCGATCACAAGGGAGGCACAGAGGATGATGCTCGCAATCAGGGCCACCTGTCGCCCTGCCGTCAGGCAGGCGGTCTCAAGGCGCGCCAAGGCCGCGGCCGGATCGGTGGAGAGCCGAGCATCGGTCAGCAGGTGCAGCGCGGCCGCGCCCGTAGCGATCGCCGCGGCATAGGAGGGCGTCACCCCGATGGCGAACATGGCTGTGAGCAGGATCGCGAAGGGGATGGCGAAAAAGCCCGCTGTGACGGCGACATCCCAGGGCGCGGGCTGGTCTGCCGCATCCATGGGGCGCAAGGCATAGCGGCGGGCATAGGCGTCGATCCCCAGCCATACGGCCAGGAAGTAGAGGAGCGCCGGAGGCAGTGCTGCCGCCATGATCCCCTCATAGGGCACGCGCGTCAGCTCCACCATGACGAAGGCCCCAGCACCCATCAGCGGTGGCATGATCTGCCCGCCCGAGGAGGCAACAGCTTCGACCGCGCCGGCCAGTCGTCTCGGATAGCCCAGCCGCGTCATCGCCGGCAGCGTGATCGCGCCCGTGGAGGCGACATTGGCCGATGCCGAGCCCGAAATGGACCCGAAGAGCGCGGAGGAGACCACAGAGACCTTTGCAGCCCCACCCCTGAGGCGACCCGCAGCCGCAGCGGCAAGGTTCATAAACCCCTGCCCCGCCGCGCCCGCGTTCAGCACCGCGCCGAAGATCACGAAGACGGCGACGATGGCGACGCTCACGCCCGTGAGACTGCCCCAAAGCCCCCCCTCTGCGATGATGAGCGTGCCGAGGAAACTGTCCACAGGCGTGCCGGCATGGCCGAACTCGCCGGGGATATGCTGCCCGAAGAAGCCGTAGAGGAGCGCTAAGGCCGCCAAAAGCGGCAGGGGCCAGCCGATCGCCCGACGCGCGGCCTCGAGCGTGACGAGGATCAGAACGCCGGCGAGCCCACGTTGGAGATCGCCTTCGAGAAACCCGTACTGATCGCCGAGCCTCTCTTCGGCGCTGACGATCCAGAGGCAGGCCGCGATCCCGAGGGCGGCGAGGAGAGCACCCGAGATCTGTCCCACCCGCGTGCGCATGCCAAGCACCAGGACAAAAGGCAGCGCCAAGGCCATGTGCAGCGGCCGCGCCACCAGGTTGGGCACGAGCCCCGAGAAGACGAGGCCGAGGTGAAAGGCGATCACCACCGCGCCAAGCAGCGCCCAGAACCGTCGACCGGCCAGGCCACGCCCCCCCGCGATCTCAGAACCTGTGACCAAACTCATCGGCCGGTCACCAAGTTCCGCGAGGTCCCGGGTCAAGCCCGGGACCTTGGGACGCCCCTTGCGCGCGGCAGTGGCGTCCCGGGCTTGACCCGGGACCGCGCGATGCGTGTCCCGCTCACTTCTGCGCGTCGGTCAGGGCGATGCCAACCTCGGCGTAGTAACGCTGAGCGCCGGGATGGATCTGGCCCGTGATGTTGGCCAAAAGCGCGGCGTCGACGCCGTTCCACCAGGCCGCATCCGCCCCCATGGCGGCCTTCTGCTCCCAATAGGTCTTGGTCAGCGCATAGGCCGTGTCGTCATCCATCTTCGTCGTCGTATAGGCGACCACCGGCAGCGACGTCGTCACGATCGGGGCCTCCTGACCCGCATAGGTGCCGGCCGGGATCTCGATCTTCGTGCGCTTGGTCTGGGCGATCTGATCGTCGTTGAGCGAGAGCACCGTGACACCGGTCGAGGCCGCCGCTTCGATCACATTCGGTGCGGGCCAGGAGCCTGCCGTCACAAACCCATCGATCTGCCCGTTCTTCAGCGCCGGCACCGCGTTGGAAAGCTCCACATCCGCGATCTCGACTTTGCCCTCGAGCCCGAAGAGGCCGAGGTACTTCTCCCCCTCGCGCGCCCCGAAGGAGCCCCTGCCGAGGAGGATCGTCTTGCCTTCCAGATCGGCGAAGGTGTCGACGCCGGCGTCTGCACGGGTCACGAAGTGCATCGTCAAGGACGGGATCGGGAAGAGCGCGCGGATCTCGTCGAAGGCTGGATCGCCCTTGCCCTCGAACATCGCCTTGCCGCCCTGAGCCAGACGCACCAGGACGGGCGGCGTGGTGAAAACGTAGTCGGCACCGCGCGCACGGACCTCCATGACGTTCTGGACTGAGCCCTGGCTCTCCTCGACGGTCACTTGCACTCCGCCATCGGTGCCAGCCTTCACGGCCTCTGCGATCTGCACGGCCATCTGGTAGTAGGACGAGGTGGTCTTGGCGGACTTATAGGTCACGCGGGTTTGGGCGGCGGCGCTTGTGGCCGCCAGGCCGATGGCCGCGACGCTCGCGGCGGCGATGATCGTGCGAAGCATGGGTCTCCCTCCCTGATTGGCAGGCGTTGGCTCGCCCGCGCGGTCGCCAACCTAGGCCGCGGCGCCCCCGCCCGGCAACGGGCAAGAGCGAGACCGCCCGGCAACGGGCAAGAGCGGCGGTGCGCGGCGGCGGGCAGGACGGTCCTCCTCGGTCCTGGTTGAGCAACGGCCAAGAACGGGCCACCCCCTTGAGCCGGCCGGGCGCCGCCCACACCTGCAGATTATGTCCTGGTCCATCCCCCTCGGCCGGCTCGCCGGCACGGAGCTGCGCCTCCATCTGACCTTCTTCCTCCTGCTCCTCTGGATCGGCGGGACGGGTTTTCTGCAGGGCGGCACGGCGGCGGCGCTCAACGGGATCGTCTTCGTGCTGCTCGTCTTTGCCTGCGTCGTCGCCCATGAGTACGGCCATGCCTTTGCCGCCCGGCGCTATGGCATCCGCACGCCCGACATCATGATCCTGCCCATCGGCGGGCTGGCGCGGCTCGAGCGCATGCCCGAGACGCCGGGGCGCGAACTGGTCGTTGCCATCGCAGGGCCGCTGGTGAACGTGGCAATCGCCTTCGTGCTCTATGTGTTTGGCGCCGGACGGGGCGCGATGGAGGGGGTCGCCCGGCTCGAGGACGTGCAGCTTTCGCTCATGGATCAGCTGCTCGCTGTGAACATCGTGCTTGCCGTCTTCAACATGGTGCCCGCCTTTCCGCTCGATGGCGGGCGGATCTTTCGGGCCCTGCTCCACTACCGCCTCTCCCGCGAGCGCGCGACCTTTTGGGCGGCCCGGGTTGGGCAGGTCATGGCCGTGGGGCTGGGGATCCTCGGTTTTCTGGGCGGGAACATGCTGTTGCTGCTCGTCGCCGTCTTCATCTTCCTTGCCGCCGGCGCCGAGTCGCGCCGCGAGGCCGAGATCGCGAGCGCCCATGGCCGCACGGCGCGCGATGCGATGGTCAGCCGCTTCGAGGCGCTGCGCACCTGGGCCACGGCCCACGATGCGGCGCGCCTGCTCCTTCAGACCACGCAACAGGTCTTCCCCGTGCTCGATGCGGAGGGCCGGCTCGAGGGGATGGTGACGCGCCAGGGGCTCGTCGATGCCATGGCGGCAACGGGCGAGAGCACGCCGGTGCGCAGCTTTATGGCGCTCAATCTGCCCGGCATCGCCGCCGAGACCCCGCTGCCCGAGGT
>JBCCLX010000179.1:0-8191 GCA_039026635.1 Pseudomonadota bacterium | reverse complement strand
GGGGACGGCTTCTCCTATGTCACGCCGGAGCGGGGGGCGGTCGAGTCGGCCAAGGCCACAGGCCGGGTGGATGAAGGCGCGCGCAACACGGCGCTGCGCCGGATCGCCTCGCTCGGCTCAGTCGTGATCGGCGATGATGTGGAAGTGGGGGCGAGCACCTGCATCGACCGGGGTACCATCGCGGACACCTCCGTTGGTAGCGGCACGAAGATCGATAACCAGGTGATGCTCGGCCACAACGTCGTCGTCGGCGAGAACAGCATGCTCTGCGGTCAGGTCGGCATTGCGGGGTCTTGCCGGATCGGCAGCCGTGTGGTTCTGGGCGGTCAGGTTGGTGTCGGCGATCACATTACCATCGGGGACGACTGTGTTCTGGCGGGCGGTACGCTGGTCGGCACCGACATCAAGCCGGGCTCGGTGATGATGGGGGTGCCGGCGATGAACCGGGACCAGGCCTACCGGCAGATCATGGCGCTCAGGCGCCTACCGAAGGCATTGGAGCAGATCCGCGAGATCAGAGCGAAACTCGGGCTTTGACGCCGGCGAAGCGTTCGATAGACAAGGCTCTAAAAGAGGGCCGCTAGGGCCTTGGAGGGACCGATGAGCGAGGATGTGCGCGCGCGCGTGGTCGAGATCATTGCCGAACAGGCGATGACGGAACCTGCGCAGATCACGGACGAGACCACGCTCGATGATCTCGGCCTCGACAGCCTGGCGCTGGTGGAGGTGGTGTTCGGGATCGAAGAGGCGTTCGATATCTCGGTGCCCTATAACGCCAACGAGCCGGCCGAGAGCGACTTCGACATCGCAAACGTCGGCAAGATCGTCGAGGGCGTGAAAACGCTCATCGCCGAGAAGGGCTGATCCATGGCCTCTGACAGGGCCGCCGGGGAACACCGGCGGGGTGGCCGGCGGGTGGTCGTGACGGGCCTCGGCGTGGTCTCGGCGCTGGGGATCGGGCGCGAGGCGCATCTCGAGGGCTTGGCCGAGGGGCGCAAGGGCATCGGGCCCATCGAGCTGATCGACAGCGCGCGGCTGATGATCAAGATCGCCGCCGAGGCCAAGGACTACGTGGGCGCCGACCGCTGGTCGCGCCAGCAGCTCCTGCTCTACGATCGCATCACCCAGATGGCGCTGACGGCGGCCAAAGAGGCGGTCGAGCAGTCGGGCATCTCCTTCGAGGGGGCGCTTGGCGAGCGGACGGCGACGATCATCGCCACGGCCATGGGCGGGCTGCACACCCAGGACGAGAACTACCGGATCGTCTATGAGGAGCAGAAGAACCGCGTTCACCCCTTTATCATTCCTCGGCTGATGGCGAATGCGCCGGTCTCTCAGATCTCGATGACCCATGGCGTGAAAGGGCCATCCTGGTCCGTCGCGACCGCCTGTGCGTCCTCGAACCACGCGATCGGGCAGGCGTTTCAGCTGGTGCGCTCCGGCATGGCCGAGGCGGCGATCACGGGCGGCACCGAAAGCGTGCTCTGCTTCGGCGGCATCAAGGCCTGGGAGGGTCTGCGCGTGATGTCGAAGGACGGCTGTCGGCCGTTCTCGAAGAACCGCAATGGCATGGTTCTGGGGGAGGGCGCGGCGATCCTGGTGCTGGAGACGCTGGAGGCAGCGGTTACGCGCGGCGCGCCGATCCTGGCCGAGATCGCCGGTGCTGGGGCGACGGCGGATGCGGCGGATATCGTGGCGCCGGCGGTGGAGGGTGCGGCGAGCGCGATGCGTCTTGCGCTCTCGGACGGCGGGATCGCGCCTGAGGAGGTGGGCTATATCAATGCCCACGGCACGGCAACGGCGCTGAACGACCGGACGGAGGCGGCAGCGATCAAGGACGTGCTGGGACCCGCGGCCGAGCGGGTGATGGTCTCCTCGACGAAGTCAATGCATGGCCATGCGATCGGGGCGGCCGGGGCGCTGGAGGCGGCAGCTTGTATTCTGGCGCTCTCGCGCGGGATCGTCGCGCCCACGGTCAACTACGAAGAGCCGGATCCCGAGATCGGGCTCGATGTCGTGCCGAACGAGGCGCGCGAGGCCCTGATCGAGGTCGCCATGTCCAACGCCTTCGCCTTCGGCGGCCTCAACGCCGTGCTGGCTCTGCGCAGCGTCCCGGCCTGAAGGGCACAATCGTTTTAGGCCGCTCGGGCGCTGTGTGGGTGTTGCCGCGCCAGGTCCAACTCTCGGGTCAGGCGCCGCGTCGGGCGGCGCGGGAGGCGTCGGGGTTTTCCTCGCGGCGCCACGCTGAGCGTCGCTTTGGCGGCCTATGGGCCCTCTGAGATCGCGCGCCGCCTCTGGACTGGCTCAGGGCGGTTGCTCTTGTCATGTCAGCAGCACCCGTGCGTTCCGCTCTTGAGCGGCTGAGGGCTCAGGGGTCGATGTTGCCGAAGGCGCGGGTGAAGCCGGATAGCGAGATCGAGATCACCACTTCGTTCTGCGGTGCGGCGATCAGCGTGACTTTGGCGGTGCTGCCGGCTTTCATCTCGTTGAGGAAGGCCTCGCTCATGGGTTGGCGCACGACACAGCCCCCGGCGGCGCAGACCTCGAAGGGGGCGGAGCGGACCTCGTTGCCATCGACCTGGACGCGCACCCCTGCGGGCAACAGGACGCCGAGAGGGGCGAGGATCTGGATCGCCGCCGGGATCGCCTCGCCATCGGGCGCATTGACGCCTTCGATCTTGCGGATGCGCATCTCGAGCACGTCGTTGCCTTCCGCACCTTTGCCGACTTGCTGCATCACGCAGGTCTCGGTGCCCTCCGCGCAGCGCACGTTCCACGCGCCGTAGGTATCGCGCACAACCTCCTGCTGGGCCGCAGCGGGGCCTGGGAGCCCGGCGAGGCCTGCGAGCATTGTGACAAGAGCGATGGCCGCGGCGCGGGCGGGGGCGAGGCGGCCTCGGCCGGGTAGGGGGCGCGCGGTGCGGTGCTGGGCGGTCATCGTCGATCCTCGTGGGTTATGCGGCGCGCCGAGAGTTGCCAGCGGGCGCGGGTGAAATCAAGCCGAGGCGGCATGGCAGTTGTCTCGTGAAGCGGTGGCGTCCGCGTTGGGCGCAGTGGCTCGAGTGTCGCTCAGTCTTGATTGCGAACGCACGAGGGGCGCCCGCCTGGACGCCCCCCGATGTGGCTCGTTGGCCACTGTCGTGATGTTTTCACTTCCCTGTCGAACCGGCCGTGCGGTTTTGACTGGCACACCCTGTCGGGGTTGCGAGGCGGGGTCAACAGGCAAAAAACACTCGAGCGAGCATTTTCATCCCCAGTTCATCCCGCGTTCATGCCCATTTCATCCCTCGGGCCCTGACAGGGAAGGGTGAGGCAGGGCCAGGGTTTTCATGCTGTGGCGGGGAGCTGATCAAAAAAAGGGCCGCGCCAGAGGCGCGGCCGAGTCGACAGGGAGGAGAAAACACGGCGACCGGACCACCACCCGTCCGCCGCATGCCAACAATCCCAGAGGACCGTTAACAATGAATGTGTACCGTGGAATTGGGCTTTTTTCGCGGCGGACTTGTGCAGCGAACGCTCAATTTGTGGCGGGCGCAACGCGTAGCGCTTGCGCAGAACCCGGCCTCACGCCCTTGTCAGGCCTGCGGATGGGAGCGCATGGAGAGAAGGCGCTGCCGCCTGGAGACCGCCATGACCGAGGATGATGTTCGCCTCGCGCTGCCCGTGGCGGCCTTGGAGCGCTACCTTGTCGCTACGCTGCCAGGATTTGCCGGGCCGATTGCCATCAGCCAGTTCAGCGGGGGCCAGTCGAACCCGACCTATCGCCTGCAGAGCCCCACGGGCGCCTATGTCCTGCGACGCAAGCCGCCCGGCGATCTGCTGCCGTCGGCCCATGCCATCGACCGAGAGTATCGGGTCATGGCGGCTTTGGTGGGGCAGGGTGTGCCGGTGCCGCCTGTGCTGCACTATTGCGACGACGAAACTGTGATCGGGAGTGCGTTCTATGTGATGTGCTTCGTCGCCGGGCGGATCTTTTTCGACACGCGCCTGCCGGAGCTGACACCGCCAGGGCGGCGCGCGGTTTGCGAAGGGCTGATCGATACGCTGGCGGCGATCCATCGCGTTGATCTGGCGGCAGCGGGACTGGCCGATTTCGGACGCCCGGCAGGCTATGTGGCACGGCAGGTGAAGCGCTGGAGCGGGCAGTATGAGGCCTCGGCCGGGCCTCGCGCCCTACCAGAGATGGCGCGGTTGGCGGCCTGGCTGTCCGACGCCGTTGCCCGGCTGCCGGAGGAGACCTGTCTCGTGCACGGGGATTTCAGGCTCGACAATGTAATCTGGGCGCCTGAGGCGATGGTGCCGCTGGCCGTGCTCGATTGGGAGCTGTCGACGCTTGGCCATCCGCTCGCCGATCTCGGGTATCTTCTGATGACCTGGTCGTTCCCGGCGGATCTGCGCTGGGGGCTGGCGGGGGCGGATCTGACTGCCCTGGGCATCCCCTCGGCTGAGGCGCTCGCTGCGCGCTATGCGGCGGCGACGGGGCGCGAGAGCATTCCGGATCTCGACCTTCTCATCGCCTACAATGCGTTTCGCATGGCGGCGATCATCGAGGGCGTCTATGCGCGGGGTATTGCTGGCAACGCGGCCGACGACGCGGCGCTTTCGATGGGGGCCGATGTGCCGCGGCTGGCGGCGGTGGCGCTCCATCATGCTGAGCGGGCCGGTCTCTGATCGAGGCCGGCCCGTCCAAGCGTTCTTTCGAGCGTGCTTAGAAGTGGATCACGGCATCGGCGATGATGCGCCAGCCGTAAATCGTGTCCTCGCGGTTGGTGAGGTTGCCCTCGACGCCAAGCCCGAGGATCGCGTTCTCGTTCAACCGGAACCGGGCGCCGCCGCCGAGGAGCACCATGGTGCGCGGGTCCGAGGCGCCGATATCGGCGATGTCCGCCCCGGTCAGGTTGGTCAGCCCCAGATCGTTGACGACGGAGTCGCCGCCGCCCGTGGGCGCGAAGACATTGACCTCGACGAAGGGGAAGAAGTTGTCGACCACCTCGTAGTTCACATGGCCCGACGCCGTGATGAAGGTCCAGTTGTCGTCGGAGAGCGCGATCTGGCCGCCGACCGAGCCCTGGATGTCGACCGGCCCGATCTCGTAGAGGGCGCTCACGAAGGGGTTGATGTAGCCCGCGCCAGTGCCGTTGAGGTCGATATTGCTGCCCTCGAGCCCGATGACATTGGTATCGAGATTGCCGATTGGTGCCGTGTAGCGGAGCCCGGCGCTGGCGATGATGCCTGCCTCGGGGTCGGAGATGAAGGCGTATTTCACACCGAAGCCGAGGTCGTTGAAGCCGCCGTCGTCGGACAGCACGCCGTCGAAGCCCAGATCGCTATAGCCGTCGAGCGTGGCGATGATCCCGAAGCGCTCGGTCACGGCGGCACGCAGCTGCAGCCCCGCAGCGATCACGCGGCCGCCGCCCGAGATGAAGTCGTTCGGGATGTCGTGATAGGCGATGAAGGGCTTTGCCTCCGTCGTGATATGCGGCGTCTCGAAGAAGACGGGGTTCATCACCGGCGGCACGTAGTCGGAAAACCCGTTCTCGCCGATCGAGCCGTTCAGCTCGAGTCCCCAGAAGCTATCCTGTCCCATGGCCACGGTGGGCAGCAGGGCCGCCGCCGTTGCAGCGGCGATCAGCGTTTTCATCGCAAGCACTCCTCGCTCAGTCGCGGTCTGTCGCGGTCACTCGGGGCAGGACCCATCCCTTCCCCGTGATCTATCCGTGGGCCAATCACACGAGTGATTCCCTTGACCTGGGTCAGTAGTGCGCCATGCTCCGCACTGGGGTGTTGCGTGAATGTCGCCAGTCGGCTTCCTGCCCGGTGGGCGGGCAGATGCATCACCGGCCTTGACCCTCTCTCGCCAATCGGGGGAAGACGCCGCAGAGGAGACGCTGCCGACGCGCCGCGCGTGGGCCGGACAGCGCTATGCGGTCGGCGTCCGCCGGCCGGGCCCAGGGAGGATGGCTATGACGACGGAACTCACCCATTTCATCGGTGGCACGCATGTGAAGGGCACCTCGGGCCGCTTCGCCGATGTCTACAACCCGGCGACGGGTGAGGTGCAGGCCAAGGCGCCGCTGGCCTCGGTGGCCGAGGTTGCCGCCGCGGTGGAGAACGCCAAGGCCGCGCAGCCGGAGTGGGCCGCGACCAACCCGCAACGCCGCGCGCGGGTGCTGATGAAGTTCGTGAGCCTCCTCCATCGCGACATGGACAAGCTGGCCGAGGCGATCAGCCGGGAGCATGGCAAGACGCTGCCGGATGCGAAGGGCGATGTGGTGCGCGGGCTGGAGGTTGCCGAGTTCTGCATCGGCGCGCCGCATCTCCTGAAGGGCGAGTACACCGATGGCGCGGGCCCGGGCATCGATATGTACTCCCTGCGCCAGCCGGTGGGGATCGCAGCGGGGATCACGCCGTTCAATTTCCCCGCCATGATCCCGATGTGGAAGTTCTGCCCCGCGATCGCTGCCGGCAACGCCTTCATCCTGAAGCCAAGCGAGCGCGATCCCTCCTGCCCGTTGATGCTGGCCGAACTGATGCTGGAGGCCGGCGCACCGGCGGGCATCCTCAATGTGGTGAACGGCGATAAAGAGGCCGTCGACGCGATCCTCGATCACCCGGATATCTCGGCCGTGGGTTTTGTGGGGTCCACCCCGATTGCGCAGTACGTCTACAGCCGCGGCACGGCGGCGGGGAAGCGCGTGCAGTGCTTTGGCGGCGCGAAGAACCACATGATCGTCATGCCGGATGCGGATATGGATCAGGCCGTCGATGCGCTGGTCGGCGCGGGCTACGGCGCGGCGGGGGAGCGCTGCATGGCGGTCTCGGTCGCGGTGCCCGTGGGTGAGGAGACGGCGGATCGGCTGGTCTCCAAGCTTGCCCCCCGGGTCGAGAGCCTCAAGATCGCACCCTATACCGATGGCGCCGATGTGGATTTCGGCCCGCTGGTCACGCGCGAGGCGCTGACCCGCGTGAAGGGGCTGGTGGACCGTGGCGTCGAAGAGGGGGCCGAGCTTGTGGTCGATGGGCGCGGCTTCTCGCTCCAGGGCTATGAGAACGGCAACTTCATGGGCGGATGCCTCTTTGACCGCGTGACGCCTGAGATGGACATCTACAAGACCGAGATCTTCGGGCCGGTCCTCTCCACCGTGCGGGCCAAGAGCTATGAAGAGGCCATCGGGCTCGCCATGGACCATGAATACGGCAACGGCGTCGCGATCTTCACGCGCGATGGCGATACGGCGCGGGATTTCGCGAGCCGGATCAATGTGGGCATGGTGGGGATCAACGTGCCGATCCCGGTGCCGCTCGCCTATCATACCTTCGGCGGCTGGAAGAAATCGGCCTTTGGCGATCTGAACCAGCACGGGCCCGACGCCTTCAAGTTCTACACCAAGACCAAGACGGTCACGGCACGCTGGCCCTCAGGCGTGAAGGAAGGCAGCGAGTTCCACTTCAAGTCGATGGACTGAGCCTGACCGACGGTGGGGCCGCTGCGCCCCGCCGCCTTACTCAGCCGCTGCGTCGCTAATGTCGATGGTGACAGGGCCGTCGAAAAAGCCGGGAGGCAGACCCAGCGTCGCATCCTCGAGCAGCATCCCGTCGATCCGGATCGTGAGGCTGTCGGCGCTGCGCCCCGCCCTGTCGCCGGGGCTGAACCAGTCGCGCAGGGCTGCGAGGGCCTCGGGTGCGGCGGTGGGAGCGTTTGCAGGGCTGCTCGCGCTGAAGGCGAGGGCCGCATCGCCGACGATCAGGAGCCGCTCGATCCCGTCCTGCGTGGCGATATCGACCATGCGGTAGCCGAGGTAGCGATCGGCCTGTGGCGGCTGGGCCGTGCCGGTGGCGGCGTTCATCTTGGCGCTCTCGATCCGCGCCTCGGCCTGGGCGGCCGAGAGCGGTACCAGGGCGATGGCGGCCTCTTCGAGCCCGAGAAAGATCGCCCCGGGCGCCGGCTCCACCGCCACTCCGGCAGGGACTTCCACAAAGAGCAGCGTCGCGAGCGTCAGCGGCAGCATGGCAGGGGGTCCCGGGTTGCGGTCTCCGGTGGTCGTCTCGGGTGGTGGAAGACAGGTCCTTGCGCTCCCATGCCAGCCTGATCCGTCCGGCGCAATGCACCTTCGCAGGGCCGGCACGACCCATGGCGCCGCGCGGTGCGGCTCCTGTGCAGGGTCCGCGGCCGGGCCACGGGGGGGGGGGG
>JBCCLX010000178.1:0-8197 GCA_039026635.1 Pseudomonadota bacterium | reverse complement strand
TTTCGTCTCCCAAAGATCCGGGTCGTAGAGGTTCTCGATCGGTCCGCCGCCCGCATCGCGCACACGCCCATGCCGCGCCCGCGGCATCAGCTGATAGACCGAGGGAAAGGTGCCGAGCAGCGCCGCCGGATAATCCCGCGTAATCGGGCTGAAGCTCTTGCCGTTGACCAGGTTCTCAAAGGCCGTGATCGAGCCGTGGAAAGGCGGCGCCACCAGCACGACAAAGCCCACATGCCGCGCGCCCTCCCAGGTCAACTCCGGCAGCGAGCCGTCCTCGGGCAGATCCTGGCCGCCGTACATCAGGTAGTATTTCGTGACGAGGGTGCCCATCGAATGGGCGACGATGTCGAACTTCACTTCCGCCGGGAACGCGCCATAGCGCTGGGCCCGCACACCGCGGACCTGGGCCGCCTTCCGCCGAATGAAGTCGTCGAGCACCCGCGCGCCTTCGACGATGTCGCGCCGCCAATCATAGGGGAACTCGAAAGAGCCCGCGTTGTACTCGCGCTCCAGCTCGGCGCGGCGGGTGAGGCGATAGTCGTATCCGCCGTTGTTCAGGGTCTTCAGGAGCCCGCGATAGACGTCGATCTCCACCGGCACAATGAAGCGCGAGGCATCGGCGCCGTGAAAAATGCCATCGGGGCGCACATCGTCGATCAATGCCGTCAGCGGCTCATCACCGGTGCTGATGGGCAGAGATAGAATGCGCGCCTCCTCGGGATCGTCCGGATCGAGGCTGAGCCCCGTCGCACCCCACGCCAGCCGGTCGCTCGGCTGGTGCACGAGGCGCGAGCCCAGGAGGCCGGGGATCGCAATCACGGGCCGGCGCTCGGGCTCGCTGATGGTCACCTGGTCGCGGTAGAGGCGCGTGAGATCGGGCAGCTGTGGGGTGACGCCGCAGGCCGTGAGCATCGCGGCCGTGAGCCCCAGAGCCCAAACATACGACTGCGCCCGAGCACGCGACAACGCCCGAGCTACCGGCCGAGAGCGGCATAGGCCACCATCAGGACCTCTGCGCATCGCCCCGTCTCCGCCATCTCCGCCGCCTTTGGGTCCCCACATCGACCGCGCTCCAGTCCAGGTCACTCCATCACCCTGTCAGAAAGATAGGCTCTCAGCCTAGCTCAGCGACGCCAGACGCGCCGAAATGCCGATTTGTTGTCGTCTGCCACGATGGCGCGACGATCGCGCGAGGCTGGACCGGCGCGCGGCCCGATGCTAGCGCCCTTGCCATGATCGTGCTCGATGACATCGCCTTCGCCCTGGCGGGCAAACCCCTCTTCGACGGGGCCTCGGCACGCCTGCCCGACCGCTCGCGCGTCGGGCTTGTCGGGCGCAATGGGGCGGGCAAGACCACGCTCTTTCGGCTGATCCAGGGCGAGTTTGCGCCAGATCGCGGCGAGATCGCCCTGCCGTCGCGCGCCCGGCTTGGCGGGGTGGCGCAGGAGGCGCCCGGGGACGCGCGCTCGCTCCTCGAGACGGTGCTGGAGGCCGATGAGGAGCGCAGCCGCCTCCTCGCCGAAGCCGAAACGGCAGAGGACCCCGACCGGATCGCGGAGATCCAGGCCCGCCTTGTCGATATCGGGGCGCATTCCGCGGAGGCGCGCGCGGCCAGCATCCTGTCCGGTCTCGGCTTCGATGCCGCGGCGCAGGCGCGCCCCACGGCCGAGTTTTCCGGCGGTTGGCGCATGCGCGTGGCGCTGGCCGCCGTGCTCTTCTCAGCGCCCGATCTGCTCCTCCTCGACGAGCCGACCAACTATCTCGATCTCGAAGGCGCGGTTTGGCTCGAGGGCTATCTCGCCCGCTACCCTTATGCGCTCATGCTGATCAGCCATGACCGTGGGCTCCTCAATCGCGTGCCCACCCATATCCTGCACCTGCACGAGCGGCGCCTCACGCTCTACACGGGCAGCTTCGACGATTTCGACCGGATGCGCCGGGAGAAACTGGCGCTGCAGGCTGCCGCCGCAAAGAAACAAGCCGCCCGCGCCGCCCATCTGCAGAGCTTCGTCGATCGTTTCCGCTACAAGGCCTCCAAGGCCCGCCAGGCGCAATCGCGCATCAAGATGCTCGAGAAGATGCAGCCCATCGCGCTCGACGCCGATGCCGCGGTCGCGCCCATCCATTTCCCGGCACCGGAAGAGCTGGCCCCCCCGGTCCTCAAGGTCGAGGACGCGGAGCTCGGCTATGGGGAGGGTCCGGCGGTCCTACGCCGCGTCGGCTTTCGGCTGGATCAGGACGACCGTATCGCGCTTCTGGGTGCCAACGGTCAGGGCAAGTCGACGCTGGCCAAGCTCATCGCAGGCCGGCTCGCGCCGCGGATGGGTCGTCGCGAGGCCTCCTCGCGCCTGCGCATCGGCTTCTTCGCCCAGCACCAGGCCGAGGAGCTGGTCCTTGCCGAGACGCCGCTCGACCATATCCGCCGCCTGCGCCCCGACAACGCGCCTGGCGCGCTGCGCGCGCGCCTCGCGCGCGGGGGCATCGGGGCCGATATCGCCGAGACCCCCGTCTACGCCCTCTCCGGTGGGCAGAAGGCGCGGCTTCTCCTCTGCCTCGCCACCCTCGATGCACCCCATCTCCTGATCCTCGACGAGCCAACGAACCATCTCGATATGGAGAGCCGCGAGGCCCTGGTCGCCGCCCTCAACGACTATGCCGGCGCGGTGGTCCTGATCACCCATGACAGCCATCTCGTGGAGCTGGTGGCGGACCGGCTCTGGCTCGTGAAGGACGGCCGCGTCACGCCCTATGACGGCGACATGGAGGCCTATCGCCGCCTGATCCTCTCGGCGAGCGACCCACGCCCTGGCGCCACCACGCCGCGGGCGCGAGAGGCGAGCGAGAACGCTGCAACGACCGAGCGCCGCAACCGTGCGGAGGCGCGCCACGCCCTCGCGCCGCTCAAGGCAGACGTCAAGGCCGCCGAGGCAAAGCTTGCCAAGATCGGCGAACTGCTCGAGCGCGTGGATGCGATGCTCGCCGATCCGGAGTTCTACGACGGCCCCACCGACCGCATCGAAGCCATGCATCAAAAGCGCGGAGAACTCGTCACCGCGCAGGAGAAGGCCGAGGCCCGCTGGCTTGCCCTCGCCGAAGAGCTGGAGGCTGCCGAGACTGCCTGAGGCCCTCCCGTGTCCAGGCAGCGCCCCTCAGGCCGGCCGACGCCCCCGGCGCAGGGCCAAAAGCCCGAGCCCCACGACCAGCAGCCCCGCGGCGCCCGGCAGCGGCACCGCCGCCGTCGACGTCACATTGTCGAAGGCATAAAGGTCGTCGCCGCCGGCGCGGATCAGCTGCACCGTGCGAAACGGCTCATCGGCCACAAAGCCGAAGAAGCCGCTGAACTCAGGCCCACCGCCGGGGAAAGCGAGCCGCATCCCATCGACCTCGAATTGCGTCGTGCTCACCCGCACCGCCGCGAAATCCCCGCCGAAGGCAACAATGGGCAGATCGAAAGTGATCGTCACCTCGTTCCCGCCCGCGCGCTGCGTGACATCGACGACCACGTCGTTCGCGCTCGCCCCCGGCGCCGGCGGCAGCGATCCTCCCGGACCCGTCTGGAACGGCATCACATCGATAATGTTCTCTCGGGGATTGGCACGGCGGCCCGAAGCGATGGTGAAGTTGCCGACCCGCTGCGGCTGCAGCATGCCTGACGCATCCGAGCCAAAGCTGCGCTCCGGCTCGCCTTCGAAATCCTCGATCGTCAAAACCCCCTCGGCGGCATTGCGAAAATCGGCACGATTGGTGATCGGCGTTAGCGTGATCGCCGCCGCCAGACCCGGCCAAAGCAGCCATGCGAGCAGAACGCCGATCCGAAACATCAACATTTCAAATCCCTCGGAAACCCTTCGATTTAATAAAAAAAACCATGAACAACCCTAAATTGCAATCAATCCACGGCGACGGCACCGCCGGGCGCGCGAGAGCGCCGAAAAGCGCTCGAAACCGGGACAGTGCACGTGCCAATGACGGTGCCCGTGCCAATTCTGAACGATCGACGTCGATCAGCCGCCGCTTTCGGCCTTGCGCGTCCAGCGACCGCCCTCTTGCGCCCAATAGACCGCTCTGAGGCCAGCGCTGACGGTTGCGCGCCAATGGGCCCGTGCTTCTTCGAGCGCAGCAGCGTCATGCCCGTCAAAGAGCAAGACCGTCCGCACCCGCGCTGCCGCCTCGCCGGGATCAAAAGCGGCCCTATCCACCAAGAACAGCGCCGGGCGCGAGGACGCATCCTCAGCGGGTCCCGCGGTCAGCAGAACCGGCTGTCGATGATCCTGTGCGCCCCCCGCCTGGCCATGGGGAAAAAACCCCTCGCCCGACCAGAGCGTCTGATCGAGAGCCGCCAACAGCGCCGGATCGCGTCCGCGCAATTCCACCCGCCATCCCCGCTCGAGAGACTTTGCAAGCATCACGGGCAGGACGCGCTCCAAAGGCGCCTCGCTCAAATGATAGAAGCCCAGCTCTGCGCTCATCCGCCCTGACCCGCAGGCCTCGCGCGCGTCCGGCCGGCGCAGCCGGCCGCGGGGCGGCGGGGGCTCGATGCCCCCGTCGGCCCGGCTCTGAGGAACACCCACCAAGCGGGCCCCGCCAGAGCGCGCGTCTCAGTCGACCGTCGAACCGACAACGGGGCGGGCAATGGGACCGACTGCGGGGCCATCAGCGCTCGTGACGGGCTTTCACGAGGGCATCGAGGGCCGCCACGCCCCAGCCCGTCGCGCCTTTGGCGGCCAGATCCGTGCCCGCGCTCGTCTCGGCGACGCCCGCGATATCGATATGGATCCAGGGCATGTCCTCCTCGATGAAGGCATGCAGGAACTCCGCCGCCGTCACCGAGCCCGCCGAGCGCCCGCCCGTGTTCTTCAGATCCGCCTTCCGGCTCTTCAGCTGCTCGGCATAGAGCTTGCCGAGCGGCAGGCGCCAGGCATCGTCGCCCGTCGCTTCACAGGCCGCCTCGAAGGCCGCGGCCAGGTCGTCGTCAGTCGCGAAATAGCCGGCGCGGTGATGGCCGAGCGCGATGATCACAGCCCCCGTCAGCGTCGCCAGATCGATCACAGCGGCGGGTTTCAGGCTCTGTTGGGCATGCCAGAGCACATCGGCCAGCAAAAGCCGCCCCTCGGCATCGGTGTTGATGATCTCGATCGTGTCGCCCTTCATCGACTTCACGATATCGCCCGGGCGCTGCGCCTTACCGTCGGGCATGTTCTCCACGAGCCCGACCATGCCGACGACATTGGCTTTGGCTTTACGCAGCGCCAGCGTGCGCATCACACCCGCGACCACGCCGGCGCCGCCCATATCCATGGTCATGTCTTCCATGCCGTTGGCGGGCTTGAGTGAGATGCCGCCCGTATCGAAGACCACACCCTTGCCGACCAGGGCCAACGGCGCTTCCTCGCCCCCGCCCCGCCAGGTCATGGTCACGACCTTGGTCTCGCTCGCAGAGCCCTGGCCGACGCCGAGCAGCGCGCCCATGCCCAGCGCCTCGAGCTCCGGCTCGCCCAGGATCTCGACCTCGAGACCCAGCTCCTGCATCGCCGCCAGGCGCGCGGCGAACTCCTCGGTCGTCAGCCGATTGGCCGGCTCGTTGACCAGATCGCGCGTGAAGTAGATCCCCTCGGCCAGCGCCATGCGCGCCTGGCTCTCGCGCGCCAAGGTCTCGGCACTCGCGGCGAGTACGGTGATTGCCCGCGGTTCCGGCGCTGGTTCGTCCTCGGGCTGCTTCTTGTACTCGCGAAACTCGTAGCAGCGCAGCGCCATGGCCAGCACCAGCTCGGCGATCACGCTGTCCTCTGCAGCCCCCGCCGTGGCCACCGTCGCCGTCCCTTTGGCGAGCGCCTTGGCGATCGCGCCCCCCGTCTTGCGCGAAGCGGCCCGATCCGGCGCTTCTCCGAGGCAGGCGAGCACCACGCGCTTGGCTGCAAGCCCCGCGGGATAGGCAAAGCTCGCCACCACGCCCGGCTTGCCCTTGAAGCTCTCATCGCCGAGCGCCCGCACCAGCGCGCCCCCGCTCGCGGCATCGACGGCGGCTGCGCCCGCCGTCAGCGTGCCATCGGGCCCGGCAAAGACAACGACCGTGCCCTCCGCGGTGGCGAGATTGGCGCCCTCTTCGGCGTCGAAGGCGATGTTGGGCAGCGGCGTCATGGAGATCCTCCGGGATGGTTGCGGGCTCACCCGTAGCGCGGGCGGCGTTGGGGTACCAGTAGCGCCGCCACGGATGCGGTCCAGCCCAGGCGCGCAGAGGAGCGCTCCAAAATGCACCGCCTGCCCCAGACTGCACCGCGCAGGGGCCTGGGTTGCCGGCAGGCACCGCGCGGGCCATGTTGGGGCCAGTCCAGTCTGGGAGCCAACTGCGTGCGCCGTCTCGACCGATATGTCTACGGCCAGCTGCTCGGCCCGTTCCTCTTCTTCGTCCTGGTCTTCACGGGCGTGATTTGGCTCAGCCAATCGCTCCGTGTGATCGAGACGGTCGTGAACAATGGTCAGTCGGCGCTCGTCTTCCTCGAGTTCACCGCGCTGCTTTTGCCTCGCGTGCTGACCGTCGTGCTCCCCGTGGCCGCCTTCGCGGCGACGCTCTACGCGATCAACCGTCTCTTCGGTGAGAGCGAGATCGTGGTGATGTTCGCGGCGGGCCTGTCCGGGCTGCGGCTTTTGCGCCCGGTGTTGATGTTCACGGTCACGCTGGCGCTCGTGCTCTGGGCGATCTCGATCTATGTGGTGCCCACCAGTCAGCGCGAGATCCGCGATCGGATCACCGAGGTGCGCGGCGATGTGGCCGCGGCCTTCCTGCGCGAGGGTGCTTTCATGACCCCCTCCGACGGCGTCACCGTCTTCGTGCGCCGGATCACAGGCGGCGGTGCGCTCGATGGCGTTTTCATTCACGACAGTCGCGATCCCGATCAGGTGGCCACCTACACGGCCGAGCGCGCCGTACTGCTCTCCGAAAAGGGCGCCACACGGCTCGTGATGTTCGATGGGGTGGCGCAGATCGCCCGGCTGGAGCAGCCCGATACCCTCTCGCTCCTGCGCTTCGAGCAGCTCGGCTACGACCTGGCGCAATTTGCTAAGGAGACGGGGGAGCGGCTGCGCAAGCCCTCCGAGATGTATCTGCCGGAGTTGCTGACGATCGAGGAGGGCGATCCGGAGACCCGGTTCCGCCCGCTCGGCGAGTTTCGGGCAGAGGCGCATGAGGCGCTGTCCTCCCCGCTCTATGCCATCGCACTGCCGCTCCTGGCGGTTGCGGTCGTGCTCTCGGCGGGCTTCCGGCGGCAAGGGTTTCTCGGGCGAGTGCTTGCGGCGGTGGGCGCTGCCGTGCTGCTGCGCGTCCTCGGGCTGGCGGCCAAGAGTGTGGTGGCTGGCAGCGCTGCGCTCTGGCCCTCGCTCTATCTGCCGCCCCTCCTCGGGATCGCCGTTGCGATCTGGCTGCTCTCGAGCCAGGGTCTGGCGCCGCGCAGCTGGCGCCTGCCCGGCGTGTCGGGAGGACGTGCCGGGGCCGAGACGGCTCCAAGCGGCGGAGCCGCCGAATGACGTCGACACAATGACCTGCACGCTATGATCTGGACGCCATGACCTGGACGCTGGGGCTTTACATCGCGCGGCGCTTCCTGCGGGTTGCGATCCTCTCTTTCGCCGCCGTCTTCGTGCTGGTGGTCATCGTGGATCTCGTCGAGCGGATGAACCAGAATTCGGAAGGGCGAGCGGGTTTCGCCGATCTCGTGGGCATGGCGTTTCTCCATGCGCCCGTCATCACGATGCTGGCTGCACCCTTCACGGTCCTGCTCGCGTCCATGGCCTGTTTCGCCTGGCTCGCGCGGTCGTCCGAACTCGTCGTCACGCGGGCGGCCGGCGTCTCGGTCTGGGCGGTCCTTGCGCCCGCGCTTGCGGCCGCTGCCACACTCGGTGTGCTGACCTTCGCCGTCTACAATCCCATCGCCGCGGCCTTCGCCGATCGCTTCGAGGCACTGGAGGAGCGCTATTTCGGGCGGTCTTCTTCCTCCCTCTCGGTCTCGGCCGACGGGCTGTGGCTGCGCCAAGGGGGGCCGCAGGGGCAAACCGTGATCCGCGCCGCCCGCGCCTCCAGCCTCGTGGACCGGCTCTGGGAGGTGAGCGTCTTCGAGTTCGGCCCCGAGGATCGGCTGATCCGCCGCATCGAAGCACGCACCGCCGCCCTCGAAGTCGGCGCCTGGCGGCTCAACGACGTGCG
>JBCCLX010000177.1:0-8208 GCA_039026635.1 Pseudomonadota bacterium | reverse complement strand
GGCGGGCGTGTCCGAGAGGACGAGCGGCATGCCTGCTGTCGCCAGCTCATGCGCGGCATAGCAGAAGGACTCGATACGATTGGCGAAACAGGCAAAAGCGGCCGTGCCTAGACGGTCGAACAGCGCCGCATGCTCCATCCGACCCGTGAACTCGAACCGCTCCCGCTGCTCAGGCAGGATCAAGGCTTCGCAATCGGCGCGCGTCAGCTCCCCGGCCACCGTCTCCTCCGGCCCGATGATCAGGAAGCGGCCCAGCCACCGCTCAAACCCCGCGTCCCTCAGCGCCAGCGAGGCGCCGCGCAGGAAGGTATCGAGACCCTTGAAGCGAGAGAGCCTGCCATAAAAGACGACATCGCGCGCCATCGGATCATAGCGAACCTGACCGACGGGGCGGTGGATCGGCGGGGAGAGAGCCACGCGCTCCGCATCAACTTCCGGATAGAGCGGCATGATCTCGTCCCGCAGGTAGGCGGGGCCGGGCGACAGTAGGAGATCGGCACCTGCGATCGAGCGCCGCTCCATCTCCGCATCCAGGCTTCGGCCAAGATCGAACGGGCTGCGCACCCGGCGTTGGATTAGTTCGACCGTGTTGTGCAGGCGCACCGCGATGGCTGGCGGCGTGGCACTGTCATCCCCGGCAAGCGCATAGAAGGCCGGGCCGCAATAATCGTAGAACTCGACCATCGAGAGCGGCACGTCCCGCTGCAGGGCTTCGAGCGCGAGTGCGATCCTTGCCGATCGCCTCTGCTCGGGGCTCGCGAAGGCGACCTGGGCCAGCGCAGCCTCCGGCACCAGATCGTCGACCAGCCAGACCTCGAGATCCGAGCCGTTGGGAAGATCCAGGCGCACCTCGTCGCGGATCTTCTCAAAGGCCGCGCGCTCCATATCCACAAGCAGCGCCACCGGATAGCCGCGCGCGAGCAGACTTGCGATGGTATGATGCAGCAGGATCCCGGTGCCGCCCGGCGTGGCCGGATAGAACTCGAGCGCCACAAAGGCGATACGCTCCCGCTGGCCCCCATCGAGAGCGGCAGTCTCCCCTGCCGCATCATCTGCCAATCGGACGCTACCATCCGCCATCGCACACCCCGCACACCAAGCCTTCTGGCGCCGCTAAGGTGCACAGGAGTGGTAAATGCGAGGTTCCCGGCGCCGCCCTCTTTAGAGCTTGCCTTCCGCCTCCAGCACTTTGCGCGCCACGCGGAAGCACTCGAGCGCCTGGGGCACGCCGCAGTAGATCCCGACCACATGGATGGCGGCGCGGATCTCCTCGACCGTGCAGCCATTGTTCAGCGCGCCGCGGCAGTGGATCTCCCATTCATGCATCTTGCCGAGGGCACCGATCATCGAGAGGTTCATGAGACTGCGGGTCTTGGCATCGAGCGCGTCATCTCCCCAGCCAAATCCCCAGCACCAGGCCGTCATCGCCTCCTGGAAGGGCCGCGTGAAGGCATCTGCCGCCGCCAGGTTCTTCTCCACATACTCCGCGCCCAGCGTCGCCTTGCGCTGCTCGAGCCCGATCTCGAACTTCCCGTCCATTCCCGTCTCTCCCGATGGTTTGTGCCCACCCGGCCGGGTCGGCTGCGGCAAGGTTTGCCCGGCCACAGGCCTGCGGTCGAGAGGGCGTGGCTTTGGCGTCATCCAGGCTGTCCGTACCCCTCAGAACCGGGCGCGGATTGATGCGGGTCAGCGCACTGCCCTGCGTTCTCGCGCAGGGCTGAAGGGGCAATGGGATGGATCGATGAGACGAAAGGGAACCATGGTCACTCTGCGAACAATCGAGCGTAAGTTCCTCCGCGCGACCCGGATGCTGACCCTAACGGCCGTGATCGCCTCCTTCGCCGGCGCGCTCCTGATGTTCTGGCTCGGGATCAATGACACCTGGAGCGCCTTCTCGACGCAGCTGCAGCCAACCGACGGCCCGCTGAGCACGGCGGATACGACCGTGATCCACCTCATCGGCGCCCTCGACCGTTTTCTGATCGCGATCGTGCTGCTCTTCTTCGGCTACGGGATCCATGTGCTGTTCCTGCGCCCGACGGCGACGCCCAGTCAGCTCGGCTTACCCGAATGGCTGCATGTGGAGAGCATCGGCCAGCTGAAGCAGACGCTTGCCGAGGTCATCGTCATCGTCCTCTTCGTGCTGTTCCTGAAGGTGGCGCTACAGACTTTTGGCGAAGGCGTGCCGGAGATGAGTTGGCAAGGCGTCATCGCGTTCATGCTGCTGCCGCTCTCGATCCTGCTGCTCGCCTTCGCGCTCAAGATGGCGGAGCTCCATCCCAAACCGCAACGTCCCAATGAGGCCTGGCGACCGCTCGGCGATGAGACCTCCATGGAGGAGTGAGCGGGAAGCGACGCGGAATGACGCTCCCGAGATTTGCGCCGCCTCCCGGCCGGCGGTAGCGTCCGTCTCGCGGGCGAAGGAGGTCACTCATGCTTAAGCTGCTCACCCAGGACGAATGGGCGCGTCGCGCTGCCGCGGTGCTGCCGGGCGCGGGTTTCGGAAATTTCGATGCCGGGGTGTTCATTCGCGAGGGCAAGGGCGCGCGGGTGACCGACGAGGATGGGCGCGCGTATATCGACTATCTGATCGGCTCAGGCCCCATGGTGCTGGGTCATGGTCACCCGGAGGTTTTGGAAGCGGTCTATGAGCAGCTGCCCCGCGGCATGACGTTCTTCGCCAATTCCACCCCCGGTGTGGAGCTGGCCGAGGAGATCGTTCGGGCGGTGCCCTGCGCCGAGCAGATCCGCTATGTCTCCAGCGGGTCCGAGGCCGATATGTTCGCCATCCGCCTCGCCCGCGCCTTCACCGGCCGCTCCAAGATCGTAAAATTCGAGGGCGGCTATCACGGCATGTGCAACGAGGGGCAGATGAGCCTCTCGCCTGCGCGGATGGTCAACTTCCCCGCGCCTGTGCCCGATAGCGCCGGCATTCCCGAGAGTGTGGAGCGCGAAACGCTGGTCGCGCCCTACAACGATGTGGGCTTTATCGAGGGGCTTTTTGCCGAGCATGGGGACGATATTGCGGGGATCATCGTCGAGCCGCTGCAGCGGATCATCCCGCCGGAGCCGGGGTTCTTGGAGGCCCTACGCGCGATCTGTGACAAGCACGGCGCGCTCCTGATCTTCGACGAGGTGGTGACAGGGTTCCGCTTCGCCTATGGCGGGGCGCAGGAGATCTATGGCGTGACGCCGGATCTCTGCACCCTCGGCAAAATCATAGGCGGCGGGTTCCCGCTGGCAGCCATTGCCGGCTCCGAACGCATCATGCGCCATTTCGATAAGGCGGCCGTCGGTGCGGATGCCTGGCTCATGCAGGTCGGCACCCTCTCCGGCAATCCGATCGCGGCGGCGGCGGGACTCAAGACCATGGAGATCCTGCGCCGGGACGGTCAGTACGAGACCTTCCGCGCAACGGGTGAGCGGCTGCAGACCGCCATGAGCACGGCGCTGGCGGGTGAAGGCGCCCCCCATAGCGTCGTCGGCCATCCCACGCTCTTCGACATCGTCTTCGCGGCCGGCCCGGTGCGCACCTATCGCGACACGGTGAGCGGGCATGCCGGGGCGGCGGGCGCCTGGAACGCCAGCCTGCGGCGCGACGGGATCCTGAAGCCGCCGACGAAGGTCTATGTCTCCCTCGCGCTTGAGGAAGCGGATCTCGTGCAAACCGAAGAGGCGATCGGTCGAGCCGCTGAGGCGGCGGCCGCCGCCCTCTGATCCGGAGCGGTGACGGCACCTCCACCCGCGATACCGGGGGCGACCCCTAGCCGGCGCCGCCTGCTCGGCTCTCTCTCCGCCGCCGCGATGGCTGTGGCGGCGCGGCCTATGGTCGGGTCGGCCGCCGCTCTTTCGATCGCACAGGAGGCCGCAGCCGATCTCTCGGGGCTTCGGATCGAGGTCTCGCGTGACGTCGGCTTCGCCCCCTTCGGCGTGATCTTTCAGGCCCGCGGTCTGGCCGAGGACGTGCTGATGCATGGCGAGTTCCTCTGGCAGTTTGACGACGACTACAGCTTTGCCGGTGTCGATTGGGCCCTCCGTCCCTCCATCGACGCCGGCCGAGCGCGTGGACCGGCCGCCGCCCATGTCTTCCCCCGCCCGGGCACCTATCGCGTCAGACTGAGCGTGAGCACAACGGGGGGCACCACGGGCGCAGAGATAATCGTGCGTGTCCTGCGGCCAGACCGGCTCCTCGGCGGTCAGCGCACGCTCTACTACTCCGCGACCGGCCGCTTCGACGGCGTGCCCGCCCGCGCGCCCCGCTTTACCGATCTGCAGGAGGCACTCGCCGCCGCCCGCGCCCTACCCCCGATCGAGGGCACGGCAGGCGGGCCGCGGGCGCGCGTGCTCCTCCGTGCCGGGGAAACCTCCGTGCTGCAGACCTCCCTCAGCATCGGCGGCATCATCCTCGATCGCTTCGGGGACGGCCCCGACCCGATCCTGCTGCCCGATCCGGAAACCTTCATCGGCCCCTCGACCGACTTTCTCCATCGCCGAGCGCTTCTGCTCGTCTCCCACCCTGCCGGCGCCATCGGCACGACGGTCGCCAACATCCGACTTGAGGGCGATTATCGCCCTGAGGATCCGCCCCCCGTGCCGGATGCCTCGATCCATGTCATGGGCTTCGCCCAGTCCTTCGTGCCGGATCAGCCGCTGCGCCACACGACTTTCTTCCGCGTCACAACCCAGGGCATCGGCCTCAACCTGCTGACAGGCGAGGACACGATCCTCGCAGACTGCGAGATCCGCGACTGGCACTTCTACGGCCTCTACGGGCATGGGGAGCGCCACGCCGTTGTGGGCTGCCGACTGCTGCAACACCCCGACGCGACCCGCGGCCCGGGCGAGCGCGCCGTCAATGATCCCGCGTTCCGGAACCATGCCGAACAGGGCCCGGTGCGTTCCGGCTACAACGATCTGGCCGTCTACGCGCAGAACGTGATGCGGAGCACGAGCGGCTGGTCGCGCTGGTTCGACGGCTTTGCCATTCAGCCAGTGATCCGGAGCCACGGCGGACCAGGGAGCCGCGCGTACTTCACAGAGAACCACCTCGAAGGCGGTGCGCTGATTGTGGGTCAAGACGCCACAGCCGATCACGGCCATGTCGTCGACGCAGCGAATGTCTACGTGGGCAGCGGCGAGACGGCGACCTGCCTTGGCAGCGGCTGCGCGCGCCATGTGGTCCGCAACTCCCTTTTCCTGATCGAAGACCGCACGGATCCGTGGCCTGAGCTCGGGGGGATCACCCTTTTCGAGGTCGGCCGCGCGCCGGCGCCTGCTGAGGATGGGCAGAGCAGTGCCCCTTGGCTCTTCTCCGCCTATGCGAACACCGCGGTCGTTCGCCTGCCCGAAAGCCGCGATCTCAGCATCCTACGCCAAGACCCAGGGCGGCCGAACGTCCTGCTCTTCGACACGCTCGTCCTGGCCGAGGGCGTCTCCAACGCCAAAGTGTTTGGCAGCCCCGACAGCCTCGGCCCCGGTTTCCGCCCTCCGGTCGATGCGCCGCAGGCAAAGGGACGCAATGGGATTAATGCACTCATTGATTTCCGCGGTGCAGAACGTACCTCCCTCTCCAAGGTGGGCGCGATCGCCACGCCCTAAGGCTGTGCGCGCCGGTCGGAGACGTCCTGGAAGCAGGGAACGGAGGCGCGTCATGGCCCTGGACGAGAGAGCAAGCCCGGCCCTGCCGGTCAGCATCGAGCCGCCGGACGACGTCCTCGGTCCCTGGGCTGCTTGGCGCGCCGCGCGCCGCGATCTGATCGGGATCATCCCCAGGGCGGCCTATCACGAGACCATGCTTGCAGGCGGCGGTGCCTTCGGTCGTGGCGGTCCTGCCGAATGGATCATGGTGATGGACCCCGCTGGCCTCGACCACGTGCTCCGAACCAAGGCCTCAAACTATCCCCGATCTCCTTTCACCTTACGCATCCTGAAGCCGCGGGAGGGTGACAGCCTCTTCACGGCCGATGAAGAAACCTGGCGCTGGCAGCACCGCGCCATGACGCCCGTCTTCAACGCGCGCAATCTCGCGGGCTTGGCTCCCCTGATGACGCGCGTGGCCACCGACACCACCGCCCGCATCGCCGCTCAATCCCCCGGGCCAGTCGATCTCTACCCGGAGATGGTGCGCGCGACTGCGGATGTGATCTGCGACGCTGCCCTCTCGGGACGCGAGAGCCTGGATCGCGACGCGCTGGCGCAAGGCATCTCCGAGTTTCTGTCGACCGTCGCGCGGGTGTCGCTGCTCGATATCCTGGGCGTGCCCACCTGGGTGCCCCGTCCGAGCCGCCTTTTCGACCGGAGCGCGCGGCGGATGGACGACCGGATGGATGCCGTCGTCCAAGCCAGGCAGGCCCGCGGCCCGTCCGACCCGCCCGACCTCTTGGACCTCCTGATCAACGCGCGCGATCCCGGCGATGGGCAGGATGCCGGGCGCGGCATGGACCCGATCTCGGTACGGAACAACCTGCTGGCCTTCATCATCGCGGGCCATGAGACGACGGCGCTGGCGCTTACCTGGGCGCTCTATCTGCTGGCCTGGGACGAGAGCGTGCAGGAGCGAGCGCGTGCTGAAGTTCTGGCCGCCACCGATGGCCCGGCGCGGCATGATGATCTCGCCGCCATGCCGTTCCTGCGTCAGGTCTTGGAGGAGGCACTGAGGCTCTACCCTCCTGCTGGCCTACTGACGAAGGGGGCGGTCGAGGAGGATGAGATCCTGGGCATTCGGGTGCGCCCCGGGACGACGATCATGCTGCCGATCTGGGCCATCCATCGCCACCGCAAGCTCTGGGACGCGCCCGACGACTTCGATCCCGACCGCTTTGCACCGGCGGCAAAGGCGGCGCGAAACCGCTCGAGCTTCCTGCCCTTCAGCGCCGGGCCGCATTTTTGCATCGGGATGAACTTCGCCCTGATGGAGGCGCAGATCATCTTGGCGAGCCTATTGCGCGACCTGCGCTTTCGCCTCGTTCCGGGCTTTACCCCCGAGCCGCGTCTCGTCTTCACCCTGCGCCCCGCCAACGGCATGCTGCTCGATGTGGCGCGGATCGGCGCATAGGTCACGGACCTGTTGGAGACTGCATGTTCTCCTGGAGTGAGGCGGAGGCTGCGCTTCCCGCGTATAGAGCGCGCCGTCAGACGTCCTGCTTCAAGCGCTCCTGCTCATCGATCATGCGCCGCGCGATCTCCGCGTAGAACCTTTTCCAGGCGCGCAACTCCGAGGGCCTGATGGCGACCGCATCAAGCTCTGCGAGTGTTGTGAGCAAGGCCTCGCCAACCAGATCGTAGTGTTCCGGCAGCGCGCCATAGATCGCATGGGTCTTGGCGAGCGTCGTGATCCGACCCTCGAGGCCATCAGGCCTCTCCAACACCTCGACGAGCCCCGACAGGGTATCGACCATCTTCGCCTTCTGGCCCGAAAGGTCCTTCGAGAAGAGCGGTCTCAGATGCGGGGCTTTCAGAAAAAGCCGATCGTAGAAGAGATCGACCAGGAGGGCGGAGAGAGGCGCCACGCGTCGCCATGACGTGCGGATGGTGCCGTAGTCCTCATCCGAAAGATTAACCATGCTCGGAGTGTTGCACAATTGCTGCAGTTCTTCACGCACTGACCCAGCGCTACCCTGCGGTGGGATGCCGCCCCATCCGCAGGTTCATGCGCCTCTGAAGAGGGGAAACTGGGGCAAATCAGAGCTTCGCCCCAAGGCTCTGGGCGCCAGGCTTCAGCCGCAGCCTGTCAGCACCTCACCGATCGCGCGGGCCGATCCTCTGAGCGAGATGATCACTTCGGGCTTACCCGGGGCCACCGCCGCCAGCCGGATGCCCGCCGCCAGATCGGCGACAAGCCGCGGCGATACGGTCCCGATCCAAAGCGTGTCCTCGCGCCGCGCCTCCACCGCATAGGGCCGACCATCAATGGCGAGCACCACTTCGCCGTCGGGCGGGCCGTCATCGGTTGGCATCTCGAGGATGAAGATCGGCGTGTTGCCGGAAAGACAAGTGACCGCGATCACCGTGCTCTCATCCTGGCTGGGCCCAACGGCAGAGGGTGTATCTGGCAGCAGTTCACTGCCAGGGCCCACAAACCACTGCGCCGAGGCCGGCATCGGTGCGGAGACAAAACCAAAGACGACGGCAGCGACGGCGAAGATTAGGCGCATGGACGGTTCCTTTCCCCCTCTGGTGCGCAACCCAATCCCCATGGGACACGCGCGT
>JBCCLX010000176.1:0-8213 GCA_039026635.1 Pseudomonadota bacterium | reverse complement strand
GGCATGGTCCACATCATGCTGCCGTTCCTCATCCTGCCGCTCTACAGCTCGATGAAGGCGATCGACCGGGACTATCTGAAGGCCGCGTCCAACCTCGGCGCGGGCCCCGTGCGCGCCTTCTGGACGGTCTTCTTCCCGCTCTCGCTGCCAGGGCTTCTCGCAGGCTCACTGATCGTCTTCATCCTCTGCCTCGGCTTCTTCGTCACCCCGGCGGTGCTGGGTGGGGGCAAGGTGATCATGGTCTCGATGAAGATCGCCTCCAACATCGAGCTCTTCGTCAATTGGGGCGCGGCGAGCGCCCTCGGCGTCGTGCTCCTCGTCGTCACCTTCCTCATGCTCTGGGTCGCCTCGCGGTTCCTGAAGCTCGACCAGATGACGGGGGGCCACTGATGCGCGCCTGGCTCGACAGCCCCGCCGCCGAGACGCAGGTGACCCATGGCCAGCGGCTCTGGCTCTACCTGCTCTCCGCGATCATCATGATGCTGCTGGTAGCGCCGACGCTCATCGTCGTCCCGATGTCCTTCTCGGACAGCCAGTATCTCGAGTTTCCGCCCTCCACCTGGTCGACCCGCTGGTACGATCACTATTTCGGCTCGCCGGAATGGATGGCCGCCACCAGCACCTCGCTGCTGGCCGCCTTCCTGACCATGATCGTGGCGACGCCCGTCGGCGTGCTTGCCGCCTACGGTCTCCATGCCTCGCAAACCTCATGGGGCCGGCTGATCTTCGTGCTGCTGATCACGCCGATGATGGTGCCGCTGATCCTGATCGCGATCGGGGCGTTCTACGTCTATGTGAAGCTCCAGATCCTTTACACGCTCCTCGGCCTCGTGCTCGCCCACAGCCTGCTCGCGCTGCCGCTCGTGGTCATCGTCACGGCCTCGGGTTTGAAGAGCTACGACATGAACCAGGAGATGGCGGCGCGCAGCCTTGGAGCCTCCCGCGCCAAGGCCTTCCTGACCGTCACGCTGCCCCAGATCCGCTTCTCGGTGATCACGGCGGCACTCCTCTCCTTCCTCACCTCCTTCGACGAGGTCGTGGTGGCGATGTTCATCTCCGGCGGCGAGAACGCCACGTTGACGCGCAACATGTTCAATGCGCTACGCGACCAAATCGATCCGACGATCGCCTCCATCTCGACCATCATGATCGTGATTACCTCGAGCCTGATGGCGCTGGCCCAGATCTTCGGCAAAGCCAAAGGAACCTGACCCCATGGCCGATGAGCCTCCAGACACCTTCGACTACATCATCGTCGGCGCGGGCTCCGCTGGAGCCGTGCTCGCGGATCGCCTCACAGCCTGCGGACGCCATAAGGTGCTGGTGCTCGAGGCCGGCGGGTCCGACTTCAACCCCTGGATCCAGATGCCGATCGGCTATGGACGCACCTACAACGATCCCCGTGTGAACTGGCGCTATCGAACCGAGCCTTGCGAGGCACTGGGCGGGCGCACGAGTTACTGGCCCCGCGGCAAGGTGATCGGCGGCTCCTCCTCTATCAACGCCATGGTCTATGTCCGCGGCCATCCGGGCGATTTCGACGATTGGGCCGAGGACGCACCCGGCTGGGGCTGGGATGCCGTGGCGCCTGTCTTCCGCCGCATGGAGGATTGGACGGGCGGCGCCGACGAGTTCCGCGGCACGGGCGGCCCACTGCCCGTGCGCGACGTCTCGGCCGACGTGCATCCGCTGGTCCGAACCTATCTCGACGCCGCGCAGGAAGCGCAGATCCCGGTCAATCCAGACTATAACGGCGCGACGATGGAGGGGGCTGGGACCTATCAGATCACCACACGCGGCGGCATGCGCGCGTCCACCGCGCGCTGCTACCTGCGCCCCGCCATGCGCCGGCCCAACCTGAGGGTCGCGCTGAACGCCCATGTCACCGGCATCCAGTTCGACGGGCGCCGCGCAACGGGCATCGCCTGGCGCGCCCAGGGCAGCGCTCAGAGGGCCAAGGTCGATGGCGAGATCCTGCTTGCGGCAGGGGCCATCAATAGTCCGCAGCTCCTCCAGCTCTCGGGGATCGGCCCGGGGGACCTGCTGGGCGCGCATGGCATCGAGATCCGCGCGGACCTGCCCTCGGTTGGACGCAACCTTCAGGATCATCTCTGTACGGACAATCTGTACCGCGCTCGGGTGCCGACGCTGAACCAGGTTCTGCGCCCTTGGCTCGGCCGCCTGCGCGTGGGCCTCGATTACATTCTGCGCCGCCGCGGCCCATTGGGGATGAGCCTCAACCAGGGCGGCGGCTTCGTGCGCTCGCGCCCGGAGCTCTCGAGACCGGATATCCAGCTCTATTTCTCGCCGCTCAGCTACAGCCGGGCACCGGCGGGCAAGCGGCCCTTGATGCTGCCCGATCCCTTTCCGGGTTTTCAGATCGGCTCCAATCCGTGTCGGCCCACCAGCCGCGGCCATCTCGCCATCCGCTCCAATGATCCGATGGAGGCGCCCGAGATCCATCCGAACTATCTGGCGACGGAAGAGGATCGGCATGGCATGCGCGAGGGCGTCCGGCTCGTTCGTCGGATCGCCGCCGCCCCGGCGCTCGCCAAAGTGATCGAGGCCGAGCTTCTGCCCGGCGAAGAGGCGATGGACGACGAGGCGCTCGACGCCTTCGTGCGCGACAATTCCTGGACCGTCTTCCACCCCTGCGGCACCTGTCGGATGGGCACGGATCCAACGCGCTCCGTCGTTGATCCGCGCCTGCGCGTGCATGGGATCGGCGGGCTTCGCGTCGTCGATGCCTCGATCTTTCCAAACATCACTTCCGGTAACACCAATGCGCCGGTCATCATGGTCGCCGAAAAGGCCGCCGAGATGATCCTCGAAGATGCGCGTTAGAGGCGCCCGATGACAGATCTTGTGCCCCTTCGCCTCACCAAGATTGAGAGCTTCGCCAACGAGTTCGTCGGCTTCGTCCGTGTGACGGACGACGCGGGCCGGCAGGGTTGGGGTCAGGTCTCCACCTATCATTCCGACATCACGGCAGAGGTGCTCCACCGCCAGGTTGCGCCCTATGCGCTTGGCGTCGACACGACGGATCTCGACGATCTCCTCGATTTGATCACCGAGCGTGAGCACAAGTTTCCCGGCTCTTATCTTCGCCGCGCGATGGCAGGCCTCGACACCGCGATCTGGGACCTGCGCGGCAAGATCGCCGGCAAGCCCGTCGCCACCCTTCTCGGGGGCAGTCCGGGAACGATCCGCGCCTATGCATCCTCAATGAAACGGGACATCACGCCCGCGGAGGAGGCTGAGCGCTTGAAGCGTCTCGCCGACGCGCAGGGCTTCACGGCCTTCAAGGTGCGTGCCGGTGCCGAGGTCGGGCGTGGGCGCGATGAATGGCCAGGGCGCACTGAAGAGATCATCCCCACCATGGCACGCGCCTTCCCGAAGGCGGATCTGCTGATCGACGCAAACTCCTGCTATGCCCCGCCCCGCGCCATCGAGGTCGGCCGCATGCTCGAGGACAACGGGTTCTGCCACTATGAGGAGCCCTGCCCCTATTGGGAGCTGGAGCAAACGAAAGAGGTCACCGAGGCGCTTTCCATCGATGTCACGGGTGGCGAACAGGACTGCGACCTGCCCACCTGGCGGCGCATGATCGAGATGCGCGCCGTCAACATTCCCCAGCCCGACATCTGCTATCTGGGCGGGATCTCACGCACGTTGCGCGTCTGCCGCATGGCCAAGGAGGCAGGCCTGCCGATCACGCCCCATTGCGCCAATCTGTCCCTGGTCACGCTCTTCACCATGCATCTGCTCCGCGCCATCCCGAACGCCGGCAAGTATCTCGAGTTCTCCATCGAGGGGGCGGACTACTATCCGTGGCAGGAGGGGCTCTATGTCGAAAGCCCCTATGCCATCGAGGACGGCGCCGCGCGGGTGACGGACGCGCCAGGCTGGGGCGTCGAGATCCATCCCGAATGGCTTGCGCGTGCACAATACCGCCAAACCGCGCTCGATTGACGGGTAGCGCGCTGCGACTTGCTCGCTCAGACAGAATTGACGTTTGCGTTGCGTCGCCCGCTGGCCCACGATCACACCGCCCGGGACGCACAGAAGCCCGGCGCAACATGTATCGACACGGAGACACGATCCCATGATCTTTCGGCGCAGCATCCTGACGCTCTTCGCCGCCGCAGCCCTCACGGGCGCCGGCATCGTGGCCACCGCCCCCACGGCCGTTTCGCAGGACATGAAGTTCTGGCGCATCGGCACAGGCGGGGCCGGCGGCACCTACTTTCCGATCGGCGGCCTGATCGCCAATGCCATCTCGAACCCGCCGGGCTCGCGCCCCTGCGACAAGGGCGGCTCCTGCGGCGTCCCTGGCCTTGTGGCCATCGCGGTCTCGACCAACGCCTCGGTCGCCAATGTGAACGCCATCGACGCGGGCCAGCTTGACGCGGGCCTCGCGGGCGCGCAGTCGGTCACCCAGGGCTTCAACGGCCAGGGCAAGTTCGACGGCAACCCGAAAGAGAACATCCGCGTCATCGCCAACCTCTACCCGGAGGACATGCATCTGGTGACGCCGGCGGGCGAGAAGCTCTCCTCGCTCCAGGATCTGGCGGGCAAGAAGGTCGGCGTCGCGGCGGCAGGCTCGGGCACCCAGGTTTCGGTGCGCATGATCCTCGAGCACTATGGCATCGAAGCCGAAGAGTTCGAGCTCAACCTCGGCCAGTCCTCGCAGCGCCTAGCGGACGGTCAGCTGGACGCGTTCTTCTATGCCGGCGGCACGCCCTTTGCGGCGCTCATTCAGCTCGGCAGCACCAAGGGTTTCGAACTCTATGAGTTCTCCGACGAGGAGCGCGTGGAGATCAACAAGATCATCCCGTACTACGTGGAGAGCATGATCCCGGCGGGCACCTATGAGAACATCACCTATGATGTGCCGACGGTCGCGGTGAACGGCCAGCTGATCACCTCGATTGAGCAGCCCGAAGAGCTCGTCTATGAGATCACCAAAGCGCTCTGGAACGACAACACCCGCAAGCTGCTCGACAAGGGCCATGCCAAGGGCAAAGCGATCCAGCCGGAGACGGCGCTCAAGGGCGTCCTGATCCCGCTGCATCCGGGTGCCGAGAAGTTCTACAAGGAAGCCGGCCTCATGGAGTGAGCCCCCGGCTCACCTCCGCCCACCAGCGTCATCGCCGGGCTCGACCCGGCGATCCAAGGCGGCCCCCGTGCCCGCCCCTGGATGCCCCGGTCAAGCCGGGGCATGACCCGTGAACGGGACATCCCCCAAAGACAGTCCGCTTGAGCAGGGACCAGCATGAGCCAGCAATTCGATGTCGAGAAGGCAGAAGCCCTCGAGCGGCGTTACGACACGACCCTACAGACCCGCACCATCGCGCCTTGGCTCAGCCAGTTCGTCTACGTCTTCGCCATCGTCTTCGCGGCCTATCATTACTACACGGCCGGCTTTGGGACCCCAGTCGACTACTGGCACATGGGGCTCCACATGTCGGGCCTCTGCATTCTGATCTTCATCGGCTTTCCAGCCTTCCGCAGCGCCGGCGATATGAGCGCGGCCGCACCCGCCTGGTACCGCATCGGCAATGTACCCCTCTGGGACTGGGGCTTTATTCTGCTTGGGATTGCCTCGGCGCTCTATGTCGGCATCACCTGGTACGAGATCGATTTCACGATCCTCGGGATCAACTTCAACTTGCCAGAACAGGTGCTGCGCCAAGGAAACCCCGCGCAGATCGACATCGTCTTCGGCACGATCCTGATTATCGTCCTGCTCGAGGCCGTGCGTCGGACCCTCGGCATCGTCGTGCCCATCATCATCGGGGTCTTCACGGTCTATGCCGTCTTCGGACCCTACATGCCGCTCCAGATCCTGATGCATCCCGGCATCTCCTGGGCGCAGTACATCAACAATATGTACTTCCCTGCCGAGGGGATTTTCGGCGTCACCCTCTGGATCGTCTCGACGGTCGTCTTCCACTTCGTGCTCTTCGGCGTCCTGGCGCAGCGCATGGGCCTCGGTCAGTTCTTCGTCGACATCGCCTCCGTGATGGCGGGGCGCTACACGGGCGGCCTCGCGAAGGTCTCGGTCGTCTCTTCGGCCTTCTTCGGCACGATCTCAGGGTCCTCCATCGCCAACACCGTTTCGACCGGGTCGCTCACGATCCCGAACATGAAGAAGATGGGGTACCCGGGGCACCTCGCGGGTGGTGTCGAAGCCGCGTCCAGCGCAGGCGGGCAGATCACGCCGCCGATCATGGGGGCCGCCGCCTTCGTGATGGCGGAGTTCCTGGAGGTACCCTACACCACGGTGGTGCTCGCCGCCCTCGTGCCGGCCGCCATGCACTATATCGGCGTCCTCTCCATCGTGCATTTCCAGGCCCGCCGGCTCGGGCTCAAGGGCATGGCGGTTGAGGACATTCCGCTCCTCTGGACTGTGCTCAAGCGCGGCTGGCCCACGGCCGTGCCGCTCGTGGTGCTCATCTACGTCCTCTTCTCCGGCTACTCGCCGAACATGGCGGCCTTCTGGGGCATCACCTCGGCGCTTGCCGTGGGCTTTCTCAACCCAATGCATCGGATCAGCCTGCGCGATGTGGCCGACGGATGCGTGATGGGCGTGAAGTATGCGCTTGCGGTCGGTGCCGTCTGTGCGGCCATCGGCATCGTCGTGGGCGTGGTGAACTCCACAGGCCTCGGCTTCCGGCTGGGCTTTATGGTCACCAACAGTGCGCGGACGATGGCCGAGGGCGTGCAGCCGCTCATTGCCGCCCTACCCCTGATGGACTTCTCGCTCGATGCGGTGACGCTCCTGATCTCGCTCTGCCTGATTGCGGTGACCTGTATCCTGATGGGGGCCGGCCTGCCGACGACGGCGCTTTACATCATGCTCGCCACCGTCGCGCAGCCCGCCCTCGGCAATCTCGGCGTACCCCCCATCGCCTCGCATCTCTTCGTGCTCTACTACGGGGTGATCTCCGAGATCACGCCACCGGTCTGCGCCTCGGCCTATGCGGCCGCGGGCATCGCGGGCGCCAACCCGTTTCGCACCGGCCTCTCGGCCTTCTCGCTCGGCATCGCGAAGCTCATGGTACCGATGGTCTTCGTCTACCAGCCCGCCATGCTGATCGTGACGGATGAGTTCACCTGGATGGCCTTCCTGACGACGACCATCACCTGCGGTGCCGGCGTCTTTATGGTGGCGACGGCCTTCGCGGGCTTCTTCCTCGCGCCCATGCCCATGCTCTTCCGCTGGATCATGGCGGCGGCCGGCGTCCTGATGGTTGCGCCGGGCACGACCAGCGATCTCTGGTCCCTTGCCTTCCTGATCCCCGTGATGGCCCAGCAGGTCCTGCGCCGGAAGCGTGATCAGGCGAGCCCCGAGACGGCAGAGGCCTGATCGCGCGATGACGAGCCAGACGACGCAAGAAAGCCTGGATATCGCTGTGATCGGTGCGGGTGCCGTGGGCATCGCCACGGCGCTCTCCCTCGTCGAACGGGGCGCGCGCGTCGATATCTTCGACCGTGATCCTCCCGCCGCCGGGGCCAGCTACGGCAATGCCGGTGTCATCGCGCCCGGGGGTGTGGTGCCACAGTCGCTCCCCGGGCTCTGGCCCTCGGTGCCGCGCTGGCTTTTGGATCCCGAGGGCCCGCTCACGGTGCGCCCCTCCCATTGGCTGCGCTTCCTGCCCTGGGCGCTCCGCTTCCTGGCCGCTGGCAGCATCCGTCGCCTTCCGGCCATCTCGGATGCCATGCGCGCCCTCTCAGGCCCCGGCGCCGATCTCTACCGCCAGAACCTCTCAGGGACGGGCGCCGAGCATCTGATCGTCGACAGCTGCTACATCCATGCCTTCAAGGACCCCGCGAAGATCGATCTCGATGGCATCGGCTGGCGCCTGCGCCGGGAGCGGGGCGTGGTGCTGCACCAAGTCGACGCCACCGAGCTGCACCGCCTCGAGCCAGCCCTCTCGCCGGCCTATAAGGCGGCGGTGGTGATGGAGGGTCAGGCAAGGGCGCTTGATCCCGGCAGCGTGGGTCGTGCTGTTGCGGCCAAGGCAGAGGCCCTCGGCGCCCGCTTCCATCGCCGCAGCGTCAGTGGTGTCCATCCCGGCCCGGATGGCGGCTGGCGGATCACGAGCACCGATGCGGAGGGCCAGGACGGCACCGAACACGACGCACGGATCGTCGTCCTTGCCGCTGGCGCCTGGTCGGCCGGCTTTCTCGAGCCGCTCGGCATCCGC
>JBCCLX010000175.1:0-8230 GCA_039026635.1 Pseudomonadota bacterium | reverse complement strand
GTCAGGTTCTCGGGGCTCCAGTCGATGGTCGTGGTCATGGGTCTTGTCCTCTCGGGCTCGGATAGGGGCAGGGATTAGGAGCGCGCGCCCGAGCGGGCCGGCAAGAGACCGTCGGGGCGCAGAAGAAGGGCCGCGATCACGCAGGCGAGGACGATTGCGTCGCGGAAGGGGGAGAGCGCTTCCGGCAGGAAGGCCTGGGTGATCACTTCGATGGCGCCGACGACGAAACCGCCGAGGACCGCGCCCCCGAGGCTGCCGAGCCCACCCAAGACGGTGGCGATGAAGGCTTTGAGAACGGGGAAGAAGCCCATCATCGGATCGACCGACCCGCGCTGCGCGGTCCAGACGAGAGCCGCCGCACCGGCAAGCACGCCGGAGATCGCGAAGGCCGTGGCCACCACGCGCCCGGCGCGCACGCCCAAAAGGCGGAGCATCTCGAAGTCCTCGGCGGCAGCGCGCATGGCCATCCCCGTCGTCGTGCGCCGTAAGAAGAGGGTCAGGCCCGCAAGCGCCACGAGGGCGACAATGATCGAGATCGTGGGCCCCACGCCGATCACCACATCGCCAATGCGGTAGCTGCTGGACCAGGCGGCGGGCAGGGAGATCGGCACCGGCCGTGGCGAGATCGTGTTCTGGAAGAGCACCTTAAGGATCTCGGAGACGGCAAAGCTGGTGATCAGAAGCGCCACCACATCCGCACCGCGCATGGCGCGAAAGGCCGCGCGCTCCATCGCCAGCGCCATCACAACCGCCGCGCCAACCCCGACTGCCAGCGCCCCCAGCGGGGGCATCCCGAAGCCGAGGGAGAGGAAGATGCCATAGCCGCCAAAGGTCATGATATCGCCATGGGCGAAATTGATCAGGCGCACGATGGAGAAGACGATCGCGAGGCCGAGGGCGAGCATTGCATAGACGCCGCCGAGGCTGATCGCGTTGATGAGCTGTTGGATGACGAAATCCATCGCTCAAGCCGCCAAATAGGCTTCGCGCAGGACCGCATCCTGGGCGATGGCCTGAGGATCGCCCGCGGCGGCCACGGCGCCATTGGCCAGCACCACGGCATGGGTCGCGACCTGCAGGGCGAGGGTTGCGTTCTGTTCGACGAGCAGGATCGAGATGCCCTCGGCGCGCAGCTCCTCCACGATGTCGAAGATGCGATCCACCATTTGCGGTGCGAGGCCGAGGGAGGGTTCGTCGAGCAGCAGGAGCCGCGGTGCACTCATCAGCGCCCGGGCCACCGCCAGCATCTGCTGTTCACCTCCCGAGAGCAGGCCCGCGAGCTGTCGGCGCCGCTGGCCGAGGATCGGGAAGCGGTCCATCAGGGCCGCACGCCGGGTGGCCTCCACAGCCGCATCGGGCACGACGGAGCCTGCGACCTTGAGGTTCTCTTCCACGCTCAGCGAGGCGAAGATGCGCCGACCCTCCGCTGAGATGGCGACACCCGCGCGGACGATGTCCTCGGGTGCTGCCCCCGTCCTGTCCTGTCCGAAGAGCCGGATCCGGCCGGCGGCAATATTGCGGGCGCCGGCGACGGCCATGACCGTCGAGGTCTTGCCCGCACCATTGGCGCCGAGGAGTGCCGTGACGCCGCCCTCCGCCACGCTCAACGACACGCCGCGGACGGCATGGACCTGTCCGTAGCGGATATCGAGCGCGTCGATCTCGAGGGCGGCGTCAGCCATGGTCGACCTCAGTGTTTGGGCCTCAGAGCGGGGGCCTCAGTGCGGGGGTCCCAGTGTGGGGCTTCACTCTGGGAGCCCCAGTGTAGGAGCCTCAGGGGTCGGGCAGGATGTCCGGATTGGCCGCGGCGCGGAGGATAAACTCCTTCTCCCCGCCCCCGGTGATCCGGGCGACGACCACGTCCCTCAGCGGCATCCGATCCGTGCCCTTGAAGGTATAGTCCGACATGATCCCGTCCCCGTTCTCGATCTCCGCCATGGCCGCGGCCACGGCACGGGGATCGGTGCTGCCCGCAGCCTCGACGGCGGTCTCGATCATGTATGCGATATCGCAGCCGTTCACGTAGTAGTTGTTGTCCGGAGTCGTGCCCGTCGCAGCCTCGAAGCGCGCGATGAAATCGGCATATTGCGAGCCCTCGTCCGGGAAGCCGCCCGAGGTATGGACGACGCCATCGACCACCTCGCCGAGGCCGCGGACCGTCGGCGTGTCGAGCACATCGCCGCCCATCACCTGGGTATCAACGCCGGCCCCGCGCAGCGCGCGGATGAAGGCGGGGAAGTCCGGCTCCCAGGCCCAGGTGACGATCACATCCGGGGCGGGATCGGCGGCGGCGATGGTCGTGACAATGGCCGAGAAATCCGGCTGGTTGAGCGAGTAGAGCGAGGTGCCGAGGACCTCACCGCCCAGGCTCTCGAACGCCGTCCCGAAGTACTCCGGGCCGCCGAGGGTGTAGGCGCTGTCGGGCGATTTCATGAGCCAGACCTTCTCAAAGCCCTGATCGCGGGCATAGGTGGCCAGCACCGCGCCCTGTTGATTATCGGCCGGATAGCTGCCGAAGACATGCTCGCCCACCTGCGTGAGCACCGGCGCGGTTCCGGCGAACGTCATCGTCGGCACCCCATCGGGCAGCGTGATCTGGGCCGCGGCGATCGTGGGGTCCGCATCGGCGGAGGAGACGATGAACTGGGCGCCCTGGTCCAGCATCTCTTGGACGACCTGCACGCCGACGGCGATGTCGGAGCGCGTGTCCTCCACGATCAGCTCGACCGGTAGCGTGCCGTTGAGCCCACCCGCTGCATTGATCTCGTCAATGCAGAACTGGAACCCGGCATAGGCCGGGCCGTCATAGGGCGCGAGATAGCCCGACTGCGCGGACATCACGCCGATGATGTAGCTGTCTTCGGCCAGGGCGGGGGTGCTGGCGGCGCCAACGAGGGCGACGGTGCTGGTGGCGGCCAGCAGGCAGTGCTTGAGTTTCATGGTACGGCTTCCTCTCCTGCAAAGGGCTCTGGATTTCGGTTTGGGTCTCGGCTCTGGCCTGTCTCATGGGCTTGGGCGGCGGTGCGGCCGCGCCCGACATAGGCCTCGATCACGCGGGCGTCCGCGCGGATGGCATCGGGGCTCCCCTCCGCGATCACGGCGCCGCGGTTCATCACCACGATGCGGGTGCTGAGCCGGTTCACGAAGCGCAGGTCATGGTCGATCAGCAGCATCCCCGTGCCTCGCTCCTCGACAACGCGGATCAGGCGGTCGGCCAGATCCTCGGTCTCGGCGGGGTTCATGCCGGCGGCGGGCTCGTCGAGGAGGATGATGCCGGGGTCCTGCGCCACCGCGCGGGCGATCTCGAGCCGCTTGCGCGCGCCATAGGGCAGGGCGCCGGCCCGCTGCGAGGCGACCTCGCCAAGCTCGAAGGCGGCCAGCTCACGGAGGGCGATTCCCGCCGCCGCCTGCCCGCCGTGCCCTGCCGCAATCGCGGAGACGAGGACGTTCTCATAGACGGTCAGATCGTCGAAGAGGCGCAGGTTTTGGAAGGTGCGGGCCACGCCGAGCCCTGCGATCCCGTCGCGCCGGGTGGTGAGCAGATCGGCCCCCCCGAAGGCGGCGGATCCCCGGTCAGCGTCATAGGCGCGGGTCAGCAGGTTCACGAGCGTCGACTTGCCGGCGCCATTGGGCCCGATGAGCCCGGTGATCGTGCCCGTTGGCGCCGAGAGCCCCGCTTCCGAGACCGCATGGACGCCGGCGAAGCTCTTTGAAAGACCCTCGGCCTGCAACACCGCCGTTTTGCGGGTCTGAGGTGCGGGTGCTGCAGGTGTGCGTGCGCCGAGACCAGCGAGGAGGCGGGCATCCGGAGAGGGGCCTAATTCTTGCCCGCCAATGATCCCCGCCGGGCGCAGCCAGATGATCAGGAGGATCGCGATGCCGAGGGAGACGGTTGTCAGCCCAAAGACCGCCGGCAGCTCGACCCCCAAGACCGTGATCCCGCCCTCGAGACGGCGCACCCCGTCCTGCAGAAGACTGACGGTGATCACGCCCGTCACCGCCCCGCTGACCGAGGTCATGCCGCCCACGATCAGCATCGCGACCTGGGCGAAGACCAGCGAGAGGTAGAAGGAGGCGGGTGAGTAGGCGCCCAGCATATGTCCGTAAAGCGCGCCCGCCAGTGCTGCCATGGTGCCCGAGAGGCACCAGGCGATGAAACGCGTGCGCCGCGGGTTGATGCCAAGCGCCTCTGCGGCCGCCGCATCGTCCCGCACCGCCCGCGCCATCAGGCCCCAGCGGCTCTCTCGATAGAGCCGGGCGATGACGATGAAGGCGAGGGCAACAGCCAAGATCGGGAGTACATCGGTGATCCGGGTGATGCCGTAAAAGGTCTGGCTGCCCCGCGTGATATCGCGCGCGCCGACCGCCAGGCTGTGCAGGATGATGAGAAGGCCGAGCGTCGCGATCGTCGCCGAGGCGCCGGCCAGCCGCGCAATCGCACTCCCGCTGGCGGCGGCCAGGCCAAGGCCTGCGAGCGCGACGATGGGGGTGACGGTGAGGAGGCTGAGCTCATGCCCCGCCAAGAACCCGGGCAGGTTCGGCAGGGCCGAGCGTTGCAGCGAGGCCGACATCGTCAGGATGCCCGAGGTATAGGCGCCGAGCAGCATGAAGGCCCCATGCCCGAAGGACACGATCCCCGTATTGCCGCAGAAGACGCCGAGGGCCACGACCGCCGCCACATTCACGCTCATCAAAACGGCGATGCGCTCGCCCGTCCGCCCGAAGAGGAGAATGAGCGCGCCCACCACCAGGCCCAGCAGGCAGAGACAGACCACCGTCTGCGCCAGATTGGCGGCTCGGAGGCGCCCGGGCAGGGTGGCCAGCGGCGCGCTCACGCGGCCAAGGCCTCAAGCTCGGCGATGAGCGCGTTGCTGTCGAGCTGACGGCAATACCCCTTGATCGTCTGCAGCGAATGGTCGTGGCGTGCCTGGGTGTAGGTGAGGCAGGCGTCCGTGACCTGCGTGACCAGATAGCCGAGGTCGCAGGCATCGCGGATCGCGCTCTCCACGCATTGATCCGTCACGAGACCCGCGATCACGACCTGTCGGACGCCGAGGTTGCGCAGGATGTAGTCGATATGGGTGGAGATGAAGACGGAGGAGGAGGTTTTGGGCAGCACGATCTCGTCGCCCACCGGCGCGATCTGGTCGATCACCTTGCCGTCCCAGGACCCTTTGGGCACGTGAAACCCGGTGATCTTGTAATCGAGCGAGCGGTCGCGGCCGTCGAGCGTCAGGCTCTCGATCGTCGTATACATCACCTCGATCCCCGCCTTGCGACAGGCCGCCTGAATGCGGGCCATATTGGGGATCACGCGGCTCTCGAGCTCATCGAAGAACCATCCATAAGACCGGTCGAAATCGGCCTGGGACACGTCCTTGAACTCGCCCCCATCGCGGCGCGCGCAGAAGTTCTGCACATCGATGAAGAGGAGTGCGGATTGACCGGGCACGAGGGGCACGTCGCGGGTGAGGGTCATGGCAATGCCTCCAGAACATCGGTGATCGCCGTCGCCAGGAGCCCGGCCCAGCGCTCGGCGCCCGCGTCATCGGCGATCTCGTCGTTGCGGATCTCGATCAAGCTGTGAGGCAGGCCACGTGGCTCGGCGTGGCGGGGGACGAACCAATCGCCATCGTCCTCGATCTGATAGGGCTCGTTCAGCGCCAGGACGAGATCGGGGGCATCGCGGCGGAGGGACGCCATCAGGCGCTCCGCCGTCTCCGTCGCCTCCCGCGTCAGCATGCCGGCATGCCAGGGGCGCGCCACGCCGTTCAGCGCGGGCGTATAGCTGTGGACCGAGAAGGCCGCGCGCCGGGGGTGGCGCTCGAAGGCCGCCTCGATGGCCTGATCCATGGGATCGAGGATTTCGCTCACCCTGATGGCCTTTTGTGCGGGGCTGAGCGCACGATTGGCTGGGATCGTCGCGCCATGGCTGATCTCGGGGATCGAGGTCGGACTGCCGGGCGGGCGATTGGCATCGAGCACCAGACGGGAGTAACGCTGCAGGACGAGTGGCGCGTCGAGCTGATCGGCAAGGCGCCGGGCCACAGCGGCCGCCCCGATATCCCAGCCGCGATGGCTCTCAAGCACCGCGGCGCTGACCCCCAGATCGCCCAGCGCCTCCGGCACGGCGCGGCCCGCATGCTCGCAGACGAGCAGCACCTCGGCGGTGCTGTGGGCATGGAGCACCTCGACGGGCAGTGGGTCGTTCGGGCCGAGCAGTCCCGAGGGATGATAAGCGTTCATCCGTTAACCCTGGCGAAATCAATCTTTCAACGCGAGTCGGAATTGCATTTACTGAAAGAAAATTCCCAGCGATGCTGAATGCGATGTCAGTTCGAAGCATGATTGAGCAACATTCAGGCAGCCTCACCCAGACGGAACGCAAGCTCGCGGCCGCGCTGCTGTCGGACTACCCCTATGCGGGGCTCGCGCCGATCCAGGAGCTGGCGGAGCGGGCGGAGGTGAGTCCCCCCTCGATCTCCCGCTTCGTCGTGAAGGTGGGGCTTTCGGGCTATGCGGAGATGCAGCGCGTTCTGCTGACGGAGTTGCGCGAGGGCAGCCTGTCGCCGGTCGAGATCCATGAAGCTTCGGAGACGATCCAGGGCGGCTATCTGGCGGAGTTCATCTCGCGCGCCGCGGCACAGGTGAAGTCCGCGGCGGAGGCGATCACCGAGGCGCAGTTCGACCGGATCTGTGCCCTTGCCGCCGATCCGCGGCGCAGCCTCTATACGATCGGCGGGCGCGTCAGTGACAACATCGCCCGCCACCTTGCCTTCCACCTCGGCCAAGCGCGTCCGAACGTCTTTCACCTCTCCCGCGATCCGGAGGTGTGGCCGGAGTATCTGCTCCGCATGAAGCCAGGCGATGTCTTCGTGGTCTTCGATTTTCGGCGATACGAGCCGGCGCTGGCGACACTCGCCGAGAAGGCCGCGCGGGAGCGTAAGGTGCAGGTGGTGGTGATGACCGACAAATGGCTCTCGCCGATCAACCGAACAGCCGCCGAAGTGCTTGCCGTGCCGATCGAAACGGGCACGATCTGGGACAGCTACGCCGCGGCGCTGGCGATCACCGAAGCCATGGCCGCCCGGGTGGCCAGCGAGGACTGGGACAAGGTCCGCGCCAGGATCAAGGCCTGGGATGCGGCGCGGGACAGGAAGGGGGAGGCCGGCTCATGATGCCGTTGATCTTTGCAGCGACCTGCGATCTGGCGGGCAAGGTACGGGGCAAGGCCTTTCCGGCGGCAGAGCTCGAACGGCGGCTCGTCCGCGGCGTCGGCTGGACGCCCACGAACGTGCAGATCAATTGCTTTGACGGCATCGGCGAGAGCCCCTTCGGCGCGCTTGGCGATCTGCTGCTGATCCCGGATGCCGCGGCCGAGGTGCGCGCGGCCTTCGCAGCGCAGACCGAGCACTTCATGCTCGGCGATATCGTCTCGCTCGAAGGCGAGCCCTGGGCGCTCTGTACCCGCTCGATCCTGAAGAAGGCGCTGGCGCGGCTGGAGGCGGTGGCCGGGGTCCAGCTGCTGGCTGCCTTCGAGCATGAGTTCCAGCTCAAGGCCGAGACGCCCTTGGTGGGGGAGGGCTATGGCCGGGCAGGCTTCGAGGCGCAGCGCATCCTCTGCGAGACACTGATGCATCAGCTGGCCGCCGCCAGTCTCTCCCCGGACAGCATCATGAAGGAGTATGGCCGCAACCAATTCGAGGTCGTGATCGGCCCGGAACTGGGGGTGCGGGCGGCGGATGCGGCGGTGATCCTGCGCGAGCTCACACGCGCCACCGCGCGCCATCTGGGTGAGGCCGCGACCTTCACGCCGATCCGCGATCCGGCGAGCGTGGGCAACGGCGTCCATATCCACATGAGCTTCCTCGATGCCGAGGGCGAGCCAGTCACCTACGATGCGGATCGGCCCCATGGCATGGCGGCGCTGACCGGGTCCTTCGCCGCGGGTGTTCTCAAGTATCTCGACGCGATCCTGGCGCTGACGGCACCCTCGGTCATCTCCTACCTGCGCCTCACGCCGCACCGCTGGTCTGCCGCCTACAACAACCTGGGCTTCAGGGATCGCGAGGCGTCGCTGCGCGTCTGCCCCGTCACCGCCAAGGATCCCGCCAGCATCGCGCGTCAGTTCAATCTGGAGTATCGCGCCGCCGATGCCGCGGCCTGCCCGCATCTGGCGCTTGCCGCCATCGTCCATGCGGGTTGCCAGGGGATCGAGGAGGGTCTCGCC
>JBCCLX010000174.1:0-8246 GCA_039026635.1 Pseudomonadota bacterium | reverse complement strand
GTGCTGCTCGATACCGAGAGCCGCCGCTTCCTGCCGCCCCATCGCCGCCGCCTCGGCTATGTGTTCCAGGAGGCGCGGCTCTTCCCGCATCTGAGCGTGCGCGCCAATCTGCTCTATGGCCGCCGTTTCAGCGGCGGAGGATGGCCCCGGATCGCGACTGGTGATCCTGCGGAGTTCGACCGTGTTGTTGCGCTGCTGGGGATCGAGGGGTTGCTGACGCGCCGTCCCCAGGCGCTTTCGGGGGGTGAGAAGAGCCGGGTTGCGATCGGGCGCGCGCTCCTCTCGCGACCGCGGCTTCTCCTGATGGACGAACCGCTCGCCTCCCTCGATCAGGCGCGCAAGAACGAGATCCTGCCCTATCTCGAGCGCCTGCGGGACGAGACCCAGATCCCGATCCTCTATGTCAGCCATGCGGTGGCCGAGGTCGCCCGTCTTGCCACCAGCATCGTGGTGCTGGATGCGGGTCGGGTGGCGCAGGCGGGGCCTGCGGCGAGCGTCTTTGCCGATCCAACGCTTGCCCCGCTTCTCGGCGTGCGGGCCCTCGGCTCGATCCTGGTGGGCCGCGTGATCCGACATCACGAGGATGGCTTGAGCGAGATCGCGGTCTCCGCCGGCTCCCTCTTTCTGCCCCGCGTCGAGGCCGCACCGGGCGCCACGCTGCGCGTGCGGATCGAGGCGCAAGACGTGATCCTGGCCCGCGACGCGCCGGTTGGGCTTTCGGCGCTCAATATCCTGCCGGCCACCGTCTCGGCCGTGCAGCGGGGGGAGGGGCCGGGGGTCGTCGTGCAGCTTCAGGCGGGCGGCGATCGGCTGCTCGCGCGCATCACGCAGCGCTCTGCCGATCGGCTGGGCATCGCCCCTGGCGTCGCCTGCCACGGGATCGTCAAAGCGGTCGCCGTCGCCCGCGGCGATGTGGGGCAGAGCGCGGAGCAGTTGACGCTACCCGGCGCGTCGGGGGCTTAAGCGTCGTTCCAGCGCACCCTGCCGAAGGCTGTGATGTCATGACCCGGCATGGTGGCGGCTCGGGCTTCGAAGGCGGGACTGGCGCAGAAGGCGAGGAAGCGCTGCATCGGCGGCTCGAACCAGGCGGCTCGATCCACGAGCAGGTCGAAGGGCTCCTCCAAAAGCGGCAGGAAATCGAGGCCATAGGGTGCTGCCAGCGCCTCGAGCCCGAAGGCGGCCTCGGCGCGCCCTTCAGCCACGGCAAGGGCTGCATCCGCCTCGCTCCGCGCCTCGCCTGCCGCTGGAAAGGCTGCCGGTTCGAGCCCTGCCTCTGCCAGCACATGGGCGAAGAGCGCCTGTGCACCCGAGCCCGACTGGCGCCGGATCACCCGGCGGCCTGCGAGCGCTGAGAGCCGTGGGGCGCCTCTGCCCGCGGGCATCAGCATGCCACGGCGCCGCGTGCAGAAGCCGACCAGAACCGCCCCGCGCCCCGCACCGGCGGCAACGGCGGGCACACTCCAGGCGCCGCTTACTGGATCGCGCAGATGCAGACCGGCGGCGATCCCCTCGCGCGCGGCAAAGCGGGCAAGCCCATCGGCGCTGCCGTCAAAGAAGCTCGGAATTGCCGCCCCGCTCTCCCGCAGGGCCCAATCGAGGAGCGGATCGTGACTGCCGAGAAAGACGCTGGGACGCGCCGCCCCCGCAGCCGGCCCTTCAGCCGCCGCCTCCAGCCAGGCACGCAGGGCCTCGCGCGGGAAAAGCAGCTTGCCGGTCACGCGCGCGCAGGGCACCTCGCCGGCGGCGGCCAGGTCATAGACCCGCCGTTCCTTGACCCGCAGCAGATCCGCGAGCTCCCGCGCCGTCAGAAACTCCGGCGCCTCGGCAAGCGTGCTCCCTGCCATCTAAGCCTCAGCTCCCCGAGCCGGGTTCAGGGCGCGCGTTGGGGAAGAAGAGCTGTTGGCCATCGACCTCATAGGCGCCGATGGCGGCCTGGCCTTCTGCTGAGAGCAGCCAGTCGATGAAGACCGCCGCGCCGTCCGCTTTCGCTGCCGGGCAGTGCTCGGGGCTGACGGGGATCACGCCATACTGATTGAAGAGGGCGGCATCCCCTTGCACCAGGATCTCGAAATCGGCCTTGTTGGCGAAGCTGATCCAGGTGGCGCGATCGGTCAGCACATAGGCGCCCATGCCGATCCCGGCATTCAGCGTCGCGCCCATGCCCGATCCCGTCTCGCGATACCAGCTGCCCGAGGCGCCCGCGAGATCGGTGCCGGCTGCGGCCCAGAGGGCGACCTCTTTCTTATGCGTGCCGCTGTCGTCACCGCGGGAGGCGAAGAGCGCTTCGGCCTCCGCGATCCGGGCGAGCGCGGCATCGGAGCTCCCCAGCCCGTCGATCCCGGCTGGGTCCGCGGCCGGGCCGACGATGACGAAGTCGTTGTACATGAGGTCCCGACGCCAGAGGCCGTAACCCTCGGCCACGAAGGCCTCTTCGGCGGGCTTTGCATGGACCAGCAGCACATCGGCGTCGCAGTTCTGCGCATTGCGGATCGCCTGACCCGTGCCGACGGCGACGACGTTCACGGTGATCCCCGTCTCGGCCTCGAAGCTTGGCAAGAGATGGTCGTAAAGCCCGGCGTTTGCCGTCGATGTCGTGGACTGAACCAGAATGCTCTCAGCCAAAACCGGGGTGCTTGTGAGAAGGATGAGGGCGGTGAGCGAGCGCAGGGCGGTCATGAAGGGCTCCGGGACAGCGACGGGTCAGATCACGAGGCGGCCGGCGAGATAGGCGCGCGCGGCCTCCGATTGCGGGTCGGAAAGGAAGGCGTCGGCCGGCCCATGCTCGGCGATGCGGCCACGGTGGAGGAACACCACGTCATCGGCCAGCCGGCGGGCCTGACCCACATCATGGGTGACGAAGACGATCTTCACACCGCCTGCATTGGCACCGCGCACACTCTCTTCGATCAGCTGCACCGAGGCAGGGTCGAGGCTGGCGGTCGGCTCATCGAGCAGCAGGACCTCCGGATCGAGCGCGAGCGCCCGAGCGAGTGCCAGGCGCTGCTGCTCGCCGCCAGAGAGCAGGCGCGCGGGGCGTTGGGCATGCTCGGCCAAACCCATATGCGCCAGCAGCGCTTCGCGCCGCCCGGGATCGCGGCGCCCTCGGGCGCGCTGCACGAAGTCGATATTGGCGGCCACGGTCCGGCGCAGGAGGACGGGCTTTTGGAAGACGAGCGCTTGTCGGCGGCGGATCGCCTCGTCCGGCGCCGCATCGCCCCAACGGACCGTCCCGCTATCGGGCTGCACGAGGCCGTGCATCACGCGCAAGAGCAGGCTCTTCCCGGCCCCGTTCGGCCCCATCACCACGGTGATCCCCCGGCCCGCGAGCGTGAGATCGACGCCATCGAGCAGCGCCCGGCCTTGGGCCGAGACGCGCACGGCCTCGAGCCGACAGGGCAGCAGCGCGCAGTGCACAACCGTTGGCCCGAGCCCGGGACCGGCGATCTCGGCGGTATCACGCATAGGCCCGCCTTGCCGCACCGTCGCGGACCGACAGTACCAGGGCGTTGACGACGAGCGCGATGACGAGGAGCACGATGCCAAGCGCAAGCGCCCGCGCCAGATCGCCCTTGGAGGTCTCGAGCGCGATCGCCGTCGTCATCACGCGGGTCAGATGGTCGATGTTGCCGCCGACGATCATCACGGCCCCCACCTCCGCGATTGCCCGGCCAAACCCAGCGAGAGCGACCGTCACGAGGCCGAAGCGGCCGTCATGGAGCAGCGCACCGACGATAGCGCTTCGGCTGAGGCAGAGGGATCGGAACTGCTCCGCGTAATCCGCATAGAGATCGGCCAGGATCTGGCGCGAGAGGGCCGCCACGATGGGCGTGATCAGGATCGTCTGCGCAATGATCATGGCGGTCGGCGTGTAGAGCAGGCCGAAGACGCCAAAGGGCCCCGAGCGCGACAGGCAGAGGTAGACCGCGAGGCCGACGACGACCGGCGGCAGGCCCATAAGCGCGTTCAGCGCCACAAGCGCGACCCCACGACCCCTGAACCGGACAATGGCAAGGAGCGCGCCCAACGGCAGCCCGATGGCACAGGCCAGCGCCGTCGCGGCGAGCGAGACCTGGAGCGAGAGCCCCACAATCTCGACCAACGCCCCATCGCCCTCGGCGATCAGCCGGAAGGCCAGGGTAAAAGCACTGCCGAAATCTTGCATTCTCTGCTGTTTTCTACGCTTTTCCGCTGTACGCCAGAAAAGAATGCTCTCAGAAGCGTTGAGTGGCAAGGTGAATGTCGATCCCGCCGTCACGCGCCGGCCCCAAAACGCCCATTGCCCGGCGCTGGGGCCGGGCCATGGGGTTTCGGGGGTCGGGCGGCGCCGGTGTGGTGCGGCTGCGGCGCCTGGGTCAGGTGACAGAGAAGTCGAAGGTGAAGCTGTCGATCAGCATGCCTTGGCCGTCGCGGTCGGAGAAGACGCGCACATCGACCTCATGCGCCCCTTCCTGGAAGATGCGACCGCCCAGGAAATCCGACCCGAAGCCGCCGAAATAGGCATAGGGCACGTAATTCTGCATCTCGACATTGCCCTCATAGGTGAGCTCGACCGAGCCGATTGCCGGCGCGTCCTCCGCGGGCACGAAACCGACGCTTAGGGTACCGCGGCTGTGCAGTTGGGACGCGTCGAGCGTGCCACCATCACTGACCTCGACGCTGCGCCGGCTGAACAGGAAGCGCGTGCTGAAGACCGCAACGTCGAAGAGCGGCGAGGCGACCTCGAAGGTGAACGACCCTTCGCCGACCACCGATCCTGCAGCGCTCGGCTCGGAGAAGGCAGTATAGGCCAGCTCATAGACGCCGGGGTCGAGGGTCATGCCCTCCATCAGCTGGTCGCCCTCATCCGCATGTAGCGCGAAGGGTGCTGTGCTGTCGACGCGGGACGTAACGCCGACCAGCTCCATCGTGATGCTGCCCTCGAAATCGTCCTCGGTGGTGGCGACGACGGTGATGGGGCGGTTCTCGAAGGAGGACGACCGGATGCTCGTGCCCTTCTCGAGCGGCGTCACCTCCTCCTGCGCGCCATCGGTGAAATGGAGCGAGAAGGCGAGGTCTGGCATCGCCGCCGGCTCTTCGGGCGGCGGCTCGACGCCGACGGTGACCGCACCGTTTGTCCGCGCGCTGCCGGCAAGATCAGCCTCGGAGAGCGCGAATTCGAAGGTCTCATCGCCCGCAAAGCCCGGATCGGGAATGTAGACGAAGGCGCTGCGATCCGCCGTGATCATCACGCTGCCGTTGATCGGATCGGCCACGCTGTCGATGACCAGCGCCTCGCCCTCGGGGTCCAGGCCGAGCTCGGCCGCCGTGATCCGAAGGCTGCGTGAGGGCGCATCGCTTGCCAGCACGAAACTGGCGGCGACGAGGACCGGCGGCAGATCCTCTTCCACGATCTCGAAGAGCACGGCCGTGGTGCCGAGATCGAGCCCGCTGGCGCCATCGCCCGTAAAGGCCGTGACGGTCAGGTTATGCGCCCCGGGTCCGATCTGGCCGGGCAGGAAGTCTCGGCCGGTGTTCCCGAAGAGCGCGAAGGGCGCCATGTTCTCGATCTGCACCTGCCCGTCATCGAATTGCAGCGCGATGCTCTCTACGCGGCCATCCTCGGTGACCGCTTCGATGGAGAGCGCGTCGGTGCTGCCGGAGGGGACGGTGATGACGCTGCCCTGCTGGATCGGGCCGAGTGCGGTATCCGTCGCTGCATCGATCAGGACGAGGCCGATGCGGGCCGCTTCCGGCTCGGCGACAGTGACTGCGATGACCGCCTCAGCCGTGCCGCCGCGCCCGTCCGCGACGCGGTAGGTCACGGTTCCGGGCCCGGTGAAATCGGGCACCGCAGCGACCCTGACGCCGCCATCGACACGGCTTGCCGTCAGCCCCTGGCTGGGCGTGAGCGCGGTGATCGTCAGCGCATCCTGGTCCAGATCGCTGTCGTTCGTCAGCGGGTCGATGATTTCGGCGCCCAGATAGGCGAGCGAGAGCGCATCATCCATCGGCGTCGGATCGCGGTTGGAGATCATCGGCGGTGCGACGTCGAGCGTGAAAGCGATCGTCTGGGTGGCCAGCATGGCGCCTTCGCCGTTCTCCCCGCTCCAGGCAGCGATGGTCAGCTGATTGCGGCCGGCAGGGATCGGGCCCGCCTCGTAGTCGCCACCGATGTCGCCGAAGAGGGCGTAAGGCGTGTGACTTTCGACCTGAACCGGCCCGTTGCCAAGCTGCAGGGTCACGCTGTTGACCCTGGGGTCGTCCACGAGGGCCGCGATCGAGAGGGCGGCGGCCTGTTCGGCGCTCACGCTCAGGGTTTCGCCCTCTTCGATCGCCTCGATAACCGCTTCGTCGGCCGCGTCCACAAGCGCGATGGCGATGGCGACGGGGCCCGGATCGTCGGCGGGATCATCGGCGGGAGGGGGGGTGACCGTGACCGCGATCTCGGCCTGGGCGCTGCCGCCGCGTCCGTCCTCGACGGTATAGACGACACGGCCCGTGCCGCCGTCCTCACTGGTCGAAGCCACGCGCACTTCGCCGTTCTCCGCGACCGAGGCCTCAAGCCCTGTACTGGCTGAGACAGCCGTGACCGTCAGCGGATCGCCGTCCGGGTCGCTGTCGTTCAGGCGCACATCGATGCGCTCCTCAGCGCCGGCATCGAGGGTGAGACTGTCGTCGGCCGCTACAGGCGGCCGGTTCTCGATGGCCAGATCGAAGGTCAAAACCTCTTCGCTCAGCAGGCGGCCCTGGCCGTTCTCCCCGCTCCAGGTGCGGATCGTCAGCCTGTTGCTGCCGAGCGGGATGGTGCCGGGTTCGTAGTCGCCGCCCATATCGCCGAAAAGCGCATAGGGCGCCTGGTTCTCGATCTGTACCGGTCCGGTGCCGAGCTGCAGGGTCACGCTTCCGACACGGGGATCGTCCGACATCGCGGCGATGGAGAGGCTGTCGGCAAGCCCGTTCGCGATGCTGAGGCTGCCGCCGTCCTGGATCGCGCCGATGACGCTGTCGGTGCTCGCGTTTACGAGGGCGATGGCGAGCTCGATGGGCCCGTCGTTGTTGTTGTCGTCGTCGCCGTTGCCGTTGTCGTCATCGTCCTCGCCGGTGACGGCGAGCGTGAAGACTTGGCGGCCGACGACGCTGCCGGTGCCATCGGGGCCTGAAAACGCGGTCACGAGGATCGGATAGCTGCCCGCGCTCGGCACCGCGCCGGGATCACCGCTGTCCGAGGCGGGACCAGCGAGGGCGAAGGGCGCGCTCTCGTCAGTCTCCTCGCCGAGGCTGCCCGCATCGATCACCACGCTGCCGATCGGCCCCTCCCCGGGCAGAATGCTCGCCTGCACCGTCACCGGCCGGCCCGAGAGTTCGGCAAGATCGATCGCGCCATCGCTCGCCAGATCCGCAATCGCCGCCTCGCCTGCGCCATCGGTGAAGAAAAGGCCGACCGTGAGGGGGGTCGGAGCGGCGATCGGGCCCGGTGTGGCGATCGGCGTCGCAGGCGTGGAGAAGAGCGTCGAGCCTTCGATGAAAGCCTGAGCGTCCTCTGGCGTGCCCCGCTCTTCCCCGGTCAGCGCATAGAACAGCATGCCCGCATCGGAGGGGTCGTTCTGCTTGTTCTGGCTGCCGATCGAGCTGTTGCGCGCGGCCATCATCTTTTCGCGCGCCTCGGCGATCATGGGGTCGGTGGTCTCATCCATCCAATCCCAGTTCCGGTTGTAGAAGCCGCTGGTGTTATGGTCGCCACCGTTCTGATCGGCGATCTCGATCTGGGTGACGAGCGGGAAGTCCTCGGCGATGTCGTCCCAGGTCCGGGCCGCGATCTGGCCATCCTCGACGCCGTCGGTTTCACGGGTCGTGACGGCGCGGTCTTCGTTCCATTCGGAATGCGAGAGCAGGGTCAGGTTGCTGTGGTACTGGGGCTCAACGGCGTCGAGGGCGCGGTAGACGGCCTCCATCGGCCCGCCTTCGATAAGCAGGATTTGCTCGCCACTGCGCAGCATATCGACCAGCAGATCCGTCGTGCCGAGGATGCCGTCCTGATAGTCATAGGACGCGATGCCGAGCGAGCGGGCGAAATCGGCCGAGCCGTCCATGGCCTGCTGGCGCGCCGGCCCGTCGTTCGGCTCCGAGAGGTTGTTGCCATAGAGAAAGGTGGTCTTGCTCTCGATCCCGCCGGCCTTGGCGAGCAGTGCCGCAACCGCAATCGCTGCGATATCGTCGGCATCCTGGTTGTTGCCGTCGAAGTGGAAGACGATCCTATCGGCCATCGC
>JBCCLX010000173.1:0-8273 GCA_039026635.1 Pseudomonadota bacterium | reverse complement strand
GCCGAAGCGCACGGGTCGCAAAGGAACGCACGGCCGCCTCATCCTCGACCAGCAGCACAGCGCCCTGCCCCGTCAGATCCGGGCTCGACATCGTCTCGGGCTTGGCCTCCGTCGCCTCCTGCGGCTCGATGCGTGGGAAGAGCATGCGGAAACAGGCGCCACCCTCGGGCCGGTTCTCGGCAAAGACGAAGCCGCCCGATTGGCTGACGATGCCATAGACGGTGGACAGACCCAGGCCCGTGCCCTCGCCCTGTGCTTTGGTGGTGAAGAAGGGGTCGAAGACTTTGCCGATGGTGGCCTCGTCGATGCCCGTTCCCTCATCGGCCACTGCCAGCTCCACGTAGTCACCGGCCGGGATCAGGCTGCCCTCACGCTCGACATCGCTGCGGAAGCGGCGTCGACGGGTCGAGATCGTGACGGTCCCCCCTCGCGGCATCGCATCGCGCGCGTTCACCACCAGGTTCATCAGCGCCTGCTCCAGCTGACGGTTATCCGCCAGGATCGCCCCGAGCCGACCGCTGGGATCCGGATCGACGGAGAGGCGCACGCGATCCCCGATAAGCCGATCAAGCAGGTAAAGCGTGTCCGAGATCACATCCGAGGGCGAAAGCATCGTCGGGTTCAGCGTCTGCTTGCGCGAGAAGGCCAGCAGTTGGCGCACCAGGGCCGCGGCACGATTGGCATTCTGTCGGATCTGCATCAGGTCGGAATATTCCGCCTGCGTCGCGTCCTTGCCGAGCAGCAGCAGATCGCAGTGCCCGTTGATCGCGGTGATCAGGTTGTTGAAGTCATGCGCGACGCCGCCGGCGAGTTTGCCGACGGCCTCCATCTTCTGGCTCTGCGCGTATTTATCCTGCAGGGACTGAAGCTCGGACGCGTCGTTCAGAACGGCGACCATCGTGTTTCCGCCATCCGAGCGGCTTGGGCTCACGGTGATCTGGAGCGGTTTCTCTGCGCCTTCCCCCGTCAGATAGACCATGTCGACCTGGCCCTGCCCGGCGCCAGAGCGCGCCTCCTCGAACAGGGCGGTCAAGGGACGGCCACGGCAGGAGATCACATCCGCCAGATTGTCGCCGGGGCTCAACCGATCCGCCAGGGCACGGCGCGCCTGCGTGTTCATCGAGAGCACATGCCCATCCGGCAATAGCTGCAAGAGCGCCGACGGCAGATCGTCGAGATCCGACACCGCGCCGCCACCCGCCGCCTCATCCGCGGTCAAATCGAAGATGAAGATCTCACAATGCTCGGCATCGGCCTCCCGCCCGCCGGGCACAAAGACCCGCATCAACCGATCCTCACCCCCCCGCACGCGCAGGCGATGACGACCGGGCATGAGCAGGCCGTCCGCATCCATGATCTGCTCGATCACCGCCGCTGGATCAGTGTCGAAGAGCTCGCGAAAACGAGGGTTATGCTGCGGCTCGGGCCCGTCCTGTAGGCGGAGGTAAGCAAAAGGCGCGACGCCATAATTGTCCCCACCCGCCGGCAAAACGGCGCTCGCGACCTGGTCTACGGGAAGGATGCGCCAGAGCAGCAGACCATCCTCCACGCGGGAGGCCGCCAGATAAACAAGGCGCTCCGAACCCAGCTCGCGGACCTGTTCGAGCGAGAAGCCAAAAGACAATGCCCCCCGACTCAGTCGATAGAGAAGGCTGACATCGCAATCGAGGACGGCGCAGAGCCAGCTGCCCAAGTCCCGTTGCGTAGGCTCCAGTCGACTGCTCTCGATACCGGCGCGCATCGCCGGATTGATCTCGACGATACGACCGCTGACCGTGCTCAGCAGGGCCGGTTCAGGCGCTTCGCGGAAGACGACAGGGAGCTGACCATGGCCTCCAAGCAGGCGGGAAAGCGCAGCCTGTAAGCCCGGCCGGTCCTTGGCCCCACGCCCAGACGGACGTGACCCACTGAGGCTCACTGACATCAACAACGCCCTCCTGTCGCAACACTACACTGACCCCACGACCGACGAAAGACGCCCAAACACCGCGCTGTCACTGTGATTTTTGCATCATGGAGGCGAAAAAACCGTCACCACCCGCGGGATTGGGCAGGCTGACGAAGCGGGGACCTGTCTCGACGAACCCTCGCGTGCGGGCCAGAAACGCCTCGATGCGCGCCTCGTTCTCGGCAGGCAGGATAGAACAGGTGGCATAGACGAGCCGTCCGCCTGGTCGCAGCAGCCTGGCTGCTTGATCCAGGATCCGGTCCTGCGTTGCCTCCAGCTGCGCCAAGTCGTCTGGCGTAAAGCGCCAGCTTGCGTCCGGATTGCGCCGCCAAGCGCCGCTGCCCGAACAGGGCGCATCCGCGAGGATGAGATCGCAAGCCTCTGGAAGTGACGAGAGATCAGCGGTAGCGAGGATCTCCACCGCAGCACCGGCGCGCGCTGCTCGAGGGCGCAGATCTCGCATGCGCCCCGGGGCGATATCATAGGCCAAGAGGCGCCCGCCGTGCCGAGGCCCGCCCATCGCAGCCGCCAAAGCCAACGTCTTCCCGCCCCCGCCGGCGCAGAGATCGAGCACGGTCTCTCCCGGATCTGCCCCGGCGTAGGCGGCCACGGCCTGGCTCGCGGCATCCTGGATCTCGACCAGACCCTCGCGATAGGCGCGCGAACCAGCCACTCGACGGGCCGCTTCATCCACCCGCAAGCAGGTGGGCGCGAGCGGTCCTGGCTGGGCGAGAACACCGTCCTCCGCGAGAGCAGCCGACGCCTCCTCGATCGAGGTCTTCAGGGTGTTGACCCGCAGATCCAAGGGCGCTCGTTCACCGAGCGCAAACAGAGCCTCGCGGGACAGATGCACCAAGTGGTCCGCCACCCAATCCGGCAGATCGACCGCTAGGCCGGGCGAAACCCCCTCCAGCGAAGGATTAGATTCCTTTTTTAACTTATTGAGATCATGATACTCTTCTTCTAAAAGCGGTGCTGGAGCATGGCGGCCCTGTCCGGCGAAAGCGTCGGGGGATTGTCCCTGCAGGACCGAAAGCGCAAGGACGGCTCGGCGCGGCTCAAAGCTCTCGAGTGCACTGCCGGGATCACCCGCCCCCCCGCGCCATTGCAGCGAGCGCGCCCGTCGCAGCGTTGCATAGGCAAGATCCGCAATTGCGTGGCGGTCGCCCGATCCGGCAAAACGATGCGCGCGCCCCCAAGCGGCCAGCACGCGATCGAGCCCATCAGTGCCATCGCGCCAGATCTCGAGCACCTCGATGGCGGCGGCGACGCGTGCCGCCGGCGTCATGACTGCGCTCCTGGGCCGGTCGCAAGGTGCCGCGCCGCGCGCTCTCGCGTCCGTGATCGGGCCTTTTCACGCCCCGGCACCGCTTCCCAAATGACGGCCATGCCAAGGCCGCGCCCTTTGCGCTGGCCCGGAAACAAGGAGACCCTCATGGCTTTTGAGACCCATATCCACACCGCCGAGACCGCCCCGGAAGACGCTCGTCCGCTTCTTGAGAAATCGGTCAAGAGCTTCGGCATGATCCCCAATCTGCATGCTGTGATGGCGGAAAGCCCTGCGATACTAGGCGCTTACCAGCAAGTCCACGGTCTCGTTGTCAGCGCGACGGCCTTCGATGCAACCGAGCGCACGGTCATCTGGCAGACGATCAACGTCGAACACAGCTGTCACTACTGCGTTCCCGCGCACACCGCCATCGCTGGAATGGACAAGGTCGATCCTGAGATCGTTGCAGCCCTTCGTGCCGCGCGTCCGCTGGCGGATGCCAAGCTTGAGGCGTTGCGTCAGTTTACGCTCGCGGTTCTGCGGGCTCGTGGTCAGGTGACTGCGGGCGATGTGGAGGCCTTCCAGGCGGCTGGTTATGGCGAACGCCATGCGCTCGAGATCGTTCTCGTGCTCGCGCAGAAGGTCATGTCCAACTACGTGAACCATCTGTTCGAGACGCCGGTCGATGCGCCGTTCCAGAAATTTGCCTGGGATGCGGCGGAGGCTGGTAAGGCTGCCTAACCGCTGAATATCATTGAAGATCAAAGGCTTGCTGGTGGCTTTTGCGGTCTCCGGCAAGCGCTTACATCCACAGCGCCTGCCTGTAGGCCCGGCCCGCCTCGACATGGGTCTGGGCGTTCTCGCGCCCATCGATTTGCCGTCCGATCCCATGCGGACCGGACCGTGAACAGAGCTGACTTATGCGTGAGGGCAGACGGGAGCAGGGTCGCATCCGCACCCTTTATGACCTCCGCTTTGAGGGGTCCGCATCCTCACTTTCATGCCCGATGACAGGACCAGACGCCCATTTTTGCGCGTTGTTTTGAGCGCGGATTTGATCCTATCTAACGTATCTTTGATATTAGAGTACAGGCGTTGTCGGCTGAGATCCATATTCACCTCGCTACGGGCTTTCCCGCCCTCTCGCTGATGCTCGTCACCGAGCCGCTGCGTGTCGCGAACCTGGCGCTCGGCGAGACGGCCTTCACCTGGCGATTGGTCGCGGATCGGGCGGGGGCAGTTGTCTCATCAGGCGGGTTCGATGTCAGGACTGAGGGGGTCTATGACCTGGCGGATGCACCGCTGCCGGCTGCCGCGATACTTCTGCTCAGCGATCATGCGATGGAGGCTGCGACGGGACGGACGATGGCGCGGTTTCGCATGCTCGACAGCGCCGGTGTCCTCGTCGGCTCGGTCGAGCGTGGCGCGCTCGTCTTCGCGCGCGCCGGCCTCTTGCGCCAGCGGCCGGCGGCGGCACATCCCGAAGCGATCGCGGACTATCGGCGACAGTTTCCCGGCAGCCTCTTTACCGACCGGTTGCACGACTTCGCACCGCCCAGGTTCTCCTCCGCCGGCGGGGTGGCGACGATGACCATGACGCTGGCGCTGATCGCGCATTTTCGCGGGGCTCGGCTGGCGGCGCGTGTCGCGGAGATCCTGACTTTCGAGGATGCGCCCACCCTGCGCCCGGCGGTGGAGGCGGCGGCCGCGCGATGCGTCGAGCCGGGGCTCGCGGATGCGCTGTCTCTGATGCGCCGCCATCTGGCCGATCCCCTGCCCGTCTCGGAGATCGCGATGCGCGCAAGCCTCTCCGTCTCCCGGATGCGCCGGCTCTTCCAGCGCCATCTGCGGACCTCGCCGACAAGCTATTACGTCGGCCTCAGGCTCGAGCGGGCCCGGGGCATGCTGCGAAACTCGGCGCTGACTGTAGGCGAGATCGCGGGCGCGACAGGCTATGAGAGCCTCGAGGTCTTCTCACGGGCCTACACCAAGCATTTCGGCACGGCCCCGTCGCGGGACCGCGCCTTATGAGAAGCGCTCACGCTGCGATGGCGGGGTGGTCCACAGTCTCGTTCGGATACCAGGTGCCGCCCTCGTAGCGATGGGCGAGCCGGCCCCTATCATCCATGGCGTGGAGCGAGAGCCAGCCGTTGTCGAAAAGCGCGGCCAGATCCGGGTGGCGGTTGAGAACGCCCGAAATGGCCTCGACGGGTGCGGCGACGACCACGGCGAGGCGGACCGGATCATGGGCGGGCGCCTCCCCGTCATGGACCGACTGCCAGGGCAGACCCGCGCGCAGGATGCCGCTGTTGCCCTCGACCACCCCGATCCCACCGGTGACGTTGTGCAGGAGCTTGTCGCCCCCGCCAAAGGCCGCCGGCGCCACGACGGAGCCATGGTACTGCAGCGCGATCCAGCTTGCGACGACCACCGGGGCGGTGAGGATCACCTCCAGGAGCCCAAAGCCCTGGTCCTGGCGCCAGTCGTAGCTGTGCAGGAAGGCGCGCCCGGCGAGATCGCGCCCGCGGCTCAGGCTGCGCGGGCCGGCGATGAAGGCGGCGCAGCCGGCGAGACCCCATTCCGGGCGAAGCTCGGCCCAGTCGCCCCCGCGCGCGGGCAGGCGGCTGGGATCATCGGCGCGCGGCAGGCGGACGGCCCGCTCGGCCCGGGCCAGGCTGCCGGCACGGGCGATCGCGGTGCGCAGCCGGGCCAGCGCATGCGGGTTGGTGCCCTCCACATCGTAGAGCGTCAGCGTATCGGAGACCGTATCGTGCAGGCCGGCGATGAAGCGCGTGTCCGCCGGGATCGGCAGGCCTTCGTCGACGAGCGCCTCGCGCACCATCGGGTCGTTGAGCAGGCCTGCGAGGAGGCGCGCGTTCACATCGCCCGCATGGCCGCCACAGGCGCCGCACTGGAGCGCGCTGGCATGGGGTGCGTTGGTGACATGCGCGCCATGGCCCGCGATGAGGACGAGGGGCGCGACATGGTCGGTCAGGCTCATGGCCCGCAGGGCGCCCGCCGCCGTGGCGATACGCGCCGAGAGCGGCAGCTCAAGGGTCGGACGCGGCGGTGTGGCGGGCCGCTTGGTCTTCGCGGCGCTGCCCATCAGGAGTTTGGCGGCATAGATCGGGCCCGCGGCCTCGACGAAGGCGAAGGCCGAGACCGCGGCCTGCCGGAACCGCCCCCAGGCGCGCATCGTCCGCGCCCGCAGCCGCTTCTCGGCATCGACGCTCGCCAGCGTGGGCTCAGCGCTCGACTGGGCGGGGGAGAGCAGGATGGGCGCGCGGGCCTCGTGCCGGTCGGAGCCTGTGGGCGCGTGATGCGCGGCGATGCCGAAGAAGCCCGCGAGGCCGACCGTCTCGATCCCGGGGTCGACGGTCTCGAGAGCGCGGCGGATCACCTCCGAACGCACATCGATGCAGAAGGCCGCTTGGATCGCGGGGCGCTCGCCAGCGGGCCGTGCGGACGAGGCGCTCTGGTCCTCCTCGGCGGGCGCGAGCGTGTGGGCGAGCGCCCGCTCGGCCGCGCGATCGGTCGCGTCCTGCAGCGCTGCATCGATGCGATGCTCCCGTTCGGGCAGGATGGGCGCTGCATGGGCGGCGCGCGCCTGCGTCCAATCATCGGCGATCTTGTCGGCAAAGGCCTCGAGCAGAGCAGCGTCCCAGGTGAGGCGGATGGCGAGGAGCGAGAGCGCCGTGTCGTCGGTGCCCTCGCCATCGCGCTCGACGAGCCACTGGCGACCACGGGCGATCTGGGGCCAACCGCCGAGCGTCATGAGCAGGCGGTGGAAATAGGCAGGCGCCTCGGGCGCTTCGAGGGACAGGCTGTCGGCCGCGATGCCGAGGGCGGCCCGCGGATCGCCGGGTAGGGCCGAGACGCGTTGGGCAAAGCCCGAGATCCCGGCGATCTCGGGGGAGAGATCATGGGTTGCGAAATGGCGCCAGGCGGCGAAGGGCGCGGCGCTGAGCGCGGGCCAGAAGGCCTGACCCTCATCGAAATGGGCCGAAGCCCAGGCGCCGATCCGCTCGCCGATCAGCGCCGGCCAGTCCACGCCCGTGGCGCGCGCGGCGAGATCGGCGACGGTGGGTGTTGCCTGCGGGATCCGCGCGGGCTCGGTGCTGGCCAGGGCCAGGGTGCCGGCCGGCAGCCCGGCCACGTCCTCGGCATCGGCCAGGTCCTGCGGCGTGATCGCGCCGCTGGCGATCCGAGAGACGACCGTCTCGCGCGCGATCGTCGTGCGCACGCCCGCGGCGCGTTCGAGCCGGGCGGCAGCGGTCGCCCGGTCCTCCCCCGCCTGACCGAGAAAGGGGTTCACGGCGACGGTGGCGCTGAGCGGGAAGGCCGGGGGTAGCTGGCGGATCGCGGCGTCGGCCTCGGCGAAGAGATCGAGGAGCGGGCCGGAGTAGAGCGTACGATGGCGCAGCATGGGTCAGACCTCCTGGGTGATGGCGGACGGCAGCTGAGACGCAAGGCTTTGATGCGGACCCGGGCTTTTGCTGGGGCTAGCGCTGGCGCGGCTCGCAAAGCGGCCAGTAAGCCGGTCGACCAACGCGTCGATATAGAGCCCGTTCATCAGATGAACGCGGAGCCCCGCCGCGGCCGGATGGCCGGCCCAGAGCGGGAAGGTCGCCTGTGCATAGGCCGCAAAGGCGAAGCTGGCGACGGCAAGCACCATCACGGCCCAGGAGAGGCCGTCGGGCGCGGGCGGGGGTGGCAGCGTGCCCGCGGCCAGCTGCTCCGCCCCGGCCTGGAAGGCAAAATAGGCGAGCGTGGCGATGGCGGCCATCATGCCGGTCATGCGGGTCAGGGCCCGGGGCGCGGCATCGGCCAGCCCCTGGGCCACCAGATAGGCGGTGCCGAAGACCAGGATCGCACCGAGCGCCACCGCCTGGGCCGGCTTGTCGCCAAGACCCGCCAGAAGCCCGATGCCGATAAAGGGTAGCGGAAGGGTGCGGGCGCGGCTTTCCCCGCGACCAAAGCCGCGAGACGCCGCCCTGTATACTTGCCCTCTTGCTTGGCCGCAGGCGCAATGCCGGGCACGTCAAAGCCGTCTTT
>JBCCLX010000172.1:0-8278 GCA_039026635.1 Pseudomonadota bacterium | reverse complement strand
GGGTCCTTCGTGTCCTCGGTGTCGGGGTAGACGGTGGTCTCGTAGAACTTCACCACCTTGCCCGTCGGATCGCAGGCGGCGGTCTCGGTGTCGGGGCGAAAGAGCGTCTGGCTCACGGCCCCGAACCCATCCGTCATCGTCGCCGCCGTCACGGTATGGTGCTGGATCGGGCCCGAGACATCCTGTCCGGCATAGCGATTGAGGTAGAGGGTGGGCGTCGTCTCGAAACTCCCAACCGTCGCGTCGAAGGTGGCGAACTGGCTGGGGCCGGAGGCTGTCTGACCACGTCCACCCGGCAGAATGCTCTGCTTATCAAAGCTATGGTCGGCCTTCTTGACCTGACCGTTCTTGAGCAGGAGCGCCTGGACCGGCCTGCCTCCCGAGCCCGAGGCCAGGCCATAGGCGAGGTAGCGCGGCCCCTGATTGACGATCGTGGTGGACAGAAAACCATCGTGCCCGGCGAAATCGGCTTGAACATCGGCCGTCGGCGTCGCTGCGACGATCTTGCCCCAATCCGTGCTCGTCCCGCGGCTGAAGACCAGCGGACCCAGGACAGCCCAGTCCGCCCCACCAGCACTCGCCACACCGGCCTTGTCGGCGGGCACCAGGCTGTTGGGCGGCGGCAGGGTCTGGCCCCCGGGCTTGTTCCATCCGCCATCCTCAGCGACCGAGATCGCTTTCGCCGTGATCTGCCCCATACCCGCCACCGGCGTCAGGGTCTGAAGCGCATAGCCCGGGCCATAGGCATAGCGTGGTTGGACGCCTTGATCCGGAACGCCCGGATCGAGGCTGCTGTCCGCAACCCAGGTCACGCCATCAAAGCGGAAGAGATGCGCATTGAGCGCGACAAGCGCGTCATCCACGATCTGCGGCACCCAGGCGAGCGGCCTGACACCCGCCCCTTGCGGCTGATTGTCCGTTACCGTGCCGAGCTTCGTTGCCGTCGCCGCGTAATCCGCCGACCATCCAAGGGCCCAGAGCACGGTCGTCTGGCTCTGCGCATTACGCGCCGTGCAGTTCGCGATCGCGACCATGGCGCTGCCGGTCTCGAACGCGACGCCGTCAAGATCGGCTGTGACGAGCCCGTCGAGCGTGACGGCAGCACTTGCGCCCCATGTCAGCGCAGCGTCCAGCGCATGGACCGTCGCCTTGGCGGTCTTGGCATCGAGGATGACGTAGTATTCCCGATGCGCAGCGAGCCAGACCCAATTGGCGACCGTCACCGTCTCCCGGCTCCAGGCCCAGGCGGACCAGCGCCAGGTCACCACATCGTACTGACCCGCACCGCTGTCCTGATCGAGCTTGGCGGCCAGGAAAAAGCGGTCGCCGGCTGCGAAGCTCACCTCGGTCGGCGAGCCCTTGTAGCGCAGGCTCGGCACATCCTTCGCCGTCGTTGTCCCGTCGATCACCGCCGGGCGCCACTGCCCGGGCTTGGCCTCATCGCGGCTGAAGGCATAGACGCGCCGTTCCCCAGCCGAGGGGCTATAGAAGGTGACGATCAGGAAATCCTGCTCGGCCACGGCTTCCAGCGTCGTCAGATCGGCCCCCCCGCTATCCAGCATCGCCCCCCAGGGCGGCTGCCAGGTAAGCCAAGCGCCGGTCCAAGTCTTGACCTCCATCGAGAGCGTCTTGTCCTGGTCGTGATAGGTGCAGAAGACGCTGTAGTCGGGCCCGTAGAAGACCCGCGGCGTCGACCCCGAGGGCACCGTCAGCGCCTGCGTCCGCTGGCAGATCGAGAGGTCCTGCTGCTCATAGGTATAGCTGACGACCGCACCCTCGGGCCATGTCGCGGCGCTGAGAGCGCCGGGCTGGCCCTTGCTGGGATCGGGATCGAGGTCATAGGCGAAGAGAAAGCCCGGCAGCCGCCCGCCCTCCTGCGTCACCTGCGTGATCGAGGTGAGAAAGCGCTTGTAGGTGTCGCCCTTGAGCGCCCCGGTCGCCTCGGTGACATTGGCGACCGCGCTCTCTGCCCCCGCCTCGGGCCGCGGCGCATAGCCCATCTCGACGGAGAACAACGGGCCGCCCTCGCTGTCGGTGACGGCGATCTCCTGCAGGTAACGGGTCTCGTAGCGATCTTGCCAAGGGCCGGGATCGCTGGACGGGGTCTCCCGATGGGGATCGGCATATTCGCGCGGGTCGCTCTCGCCCGAGCCCCAGAGCTTCTCGCCATAGGTAAAGCGCGCCTTGCGCCCGAAAACATCCGTGATCGCAGTGAGGTAGACGGCCTTGGTAAAGGCCGCGCCGCCCGCACCGACGCGCTGCTCGCAGCCGGGGATCAAGCCGTCGCCGTCGCGATCGAACCCGTTGTAGGCGTAAGTGACCCTGCCCCCGAACCGATCGGTCACCGACTGCAGATACCAGGCCCGTGGGCGCTGGATCTGGCCCTTCGTGCTGACCGATGGCCCCGTCCAGGCCGGCGCGCCGCCGGCACCGGTCCACCACACGGACCAGGCCACGCTGTTGCCGGCGGCGTTTGCGACCCCCGGACTAACCTTCCCGACACCCCCGCCAAAGGACCGGCGCACGGCCTTGTCCGTCACCACCACCCAGCGGGCGAACTCTGGATAGTGGATCACCTTCCAGAACTTGTAGCTCTTGAGCTGATAGAACTCCCCCCCATCACGGATCAGGAGTGCGCCCTTCTCGGTCTCGGCGGTGTAGATCTGTTCGAGCACCGCGTCCGTCAGCACCCAGGGCCCATCGCCCAAGACCTGCGTGCTCTCAGAAAGCGCGAGCCCGTGATTGAGGAAGGCCGCGCGCAGATCGCTCGAGACGGCTGCGCCATCCGTCAGCCGCGAGGCCAGCCCCCCGTCGAGCACCATCACGACGGGCGCCACCGCCTGGCGCTCCAGCGCGCTCGACACGCCGTTGTCGTGGAGCGTGTAGCGCTGCGCCGCCGGCGCCGCCGCATGGGTCTCGGCCGCCTCGATGCGGCTGAGCGGCAGGGTCCAGCCGAGGCCAAGCACCCCCGTCGGCGCCTCCAAGTTCCGCGTCTGTCCATCCTCGAAGACATTGCTCTGATATTGCAGCGACACGGTCACATCGAGCCCGCTGCCCTGTCCGCGCCCTGGCAGGGTGAAGAGCGGCTGCGTCATGTTCACATCGCCGCGGAACTGATTGATGTCCGAGCCGACGACGCCCTTAGGCACGCTGGCGAACTGGAAGGTCCGGATCGCGGGGGCGTCTTGGTTGGCGGAGTCCTTCATGGCGCATCACCTGCAACTCGATGGGTCAACGGATCCCGCGCGCAGGGACCGCTGGCGCCCGCGCGGGATGGCATGGTGGAAGACGAAACGGCCCCTCAGGACCCGAGCGTGACCAGGAGCAGATCCACGTGGCTCACGGCGTTGTCCTGGTTGTAGTTGTCGTGATCGTTGACGTAGGCGCCCGCCCCTTTCAGCACGACCGAGTCGAGATTGATGTCGGCCTCGAGTGTGCCGACGCGGAGCCGGTGAACGAACCGCCCGCCCGACCCGTATCCGGTCCTGAACCCGGTGATCAGAACCACGCCCTCTTTCGACGAGAGGGCCGGTGAGATCTCATGCGTGATGCTCTCGATCAGGGTGGTTTGCACGTTGGGGATCGGGATCGCTCGCAATTGCGTACCGCCCGCGGTCTGCGCGATGAAGCCGCCGTCCACACTGAGCTCAGACGCCTTGCTCCCGAACTGGTCATGCAACTGCGCGGTCGCCGTCAACACGCCCTCGGTCCCGTTCTGGCTCTCCCCAACCGTCACCGCGATCGTCTGAACCGAGTGGTCGCCGCCGCTGCTGCCGTAGGAAAGATCGAAGCCGGAGAGGACGCCCTGGAAGATATCGAGGCTCTGATTTGGCAGTGCAAACTGCATGCTCTCGCCGCCAGACTTCATGCCTCGCTCGTTTCCGAGGGCGACAAGACCCGCGTTCGTATCCGTCACCGCGACGACGGCCACCACAACGTAAGAGGCGTCGGGATCGAGGCCGTGGCTATGCTCATCGACCATCACGAGCTCCGCCGTGACGGTCACCTGCTTCGCCGCCTGCTGCTTCGAGAGACGAATGGCGACCGTCTCGATCCGGCGGTCCTGGCCATGCTTGAACCCGAGTTCGAACATCCGAATGCCGACCACCGACGCCACGACTGTGCCCTGGAAGGTCAACACCTTGCTCTCGCCCGGCGCCAATTGCACGCCAGCAAACTCAATCGGCATTCGGCTTCTCCATCTCTATTCAGCAGTAATGCCAGCCAAGCGTCCCACATCGAACGCCTAGAAATAGACCTAGACGCAGCGCTTATCCGGAGAAGACAAGTCTCGATATCGCTCTCAAGGCTGTATCGCCGAGAAGTTTATTGTAAGGTCGTGGCGCTGATCTGTTCGTTGGCCTCCATTACGATGAAAACACCTTGAAGTTGTGCGGTTTCACCGTCCATCCATGGAACCATCTAGGAGGGCGTCGGCGCAGGCTCCCAGAGCAGACGGATCCGCGTGCCCGCGCCCGTGTCCTCGACGGCGATCCGCGCCCCGATGGCATCGGCGCGCTTGGCCATGGCCCGCAGGCCGACGCCCCCCTCCCGCGGCGGCCCGATCAGCCCGCGCCCGTCATCGGCGATCTCGATCGCATGGGCCGAGACGCGGACGCTGACGTGGCGCGCGCCTGCATGCTTGATCGCGTTGGTCAGCGCTTCTTGAACGATACGAAGCACATGAAGCCCCGCTGAGGCCCCCACCTCGGGCAGCATCGGCTCACCCTCGACCGTCCAATCAAGCGCCACCTTCTTGGCTTCGAAGACCGGCGCCAGGCGGGCGCGCAGCATCGCAAGCAGCGTCGTCACGCTGTCCTCTGCCTCCAGGCTGTCGACCGTCAGGCTCAGATCCGAGAGGCAGGCGTCGAGCGTGGCGCGCAGCAGCGCGCGGTCGTCCCCCCCGCTCTGCAGGTAGGTGAGCGCATTGACGAGCTGACCGCCCACCCCGTCATGCAGATCCATCATGATCCGCTCGCGCTCCTCGGCGATGGCCTCGACGCGGCGGCGTTCGGCAAGCTCGGCATAGGTCACTTCGAGCTCGGCGGATTTCGCGGCGACCTGAGCATGCAGCGTCTCGGTCAGGGCCTCATATTGGCGGATCGCCCCCACGAGCTGACCCATCATCACCCAGGATCCGAGCGCGAGCATCAGGAGCGGCATGAGCTGGGTGATGACGGTCCCCAGGGCAGAGGCCTCATCGATGAAGAGCTGGCTCACGCCTGTCGCGATCATGAAGGCGAAGAGCACCATCAAGGCCTGCGTGTTGAGCGCACTGAGGCGATGGCGATTGGACCAGAAGATCACCACGAAGATCACTGCCGGGACGATGCTGAGCGTATGGGTGAAATGGAAGGTGGCTTCGTAGAGATGCGGCGGCGTGACCGCGAGGGCGATGATCATGGTGATCATGAAAACCGCGTAGCCGACCTCGAAACGCGTCGCACGCACCTCGACAAGGCGCAGCAGGAAGATGGCCGCGGCGACGGAATAGAGACGGATGGCGCTGTCCCAAATGAGCGTCCAGAGCCCCACCGGCAGAGGGGGTTCGGCGAAGGCGAAAAAGGCCGAGAAGGTCGCGGCCGAGACGGAGGCTGCGGCCAGACCCAGCTGGATCGTCCCACGCCGGACCCAGGCGAGCCAGACAAAGGCCCCGCTCAGCCCGCAGAGAACCAGGAAGATCGCCTGAGCGAGCCCGGCGGTCAGCCAGTAACGCGCCTCATAGGCTGCCGCGAGAGAGGCCCGCGGCCCGACCCAGATGATCCCGAGGCGCGCGCCAAACTGCGGATGCCCGGCGACCGCGATCTCGAGCCCCATGGGGCCGCTCCCCAGGCTCTCCTCCGGCAGGGTAAAGAGCGCCGGGCGGTTGCGGTTGATCACTACCGGCGCGCCCTCGGGCAGGATGGCGACGGCGCGACCGCCGACCGCCACGCCAAGCGCATCGGCGTAGTCGGGGAAGTAGAGCGCCTGCGGCCCCTCCCAGGCCGTGGCCGGGATATCGATCAGAAGGCGGGCGCGGGCATGATCGGCGCCCGGCTCCGCCGCGATCCGCACCGGCAGGCTGACGGGACTGCAGGATCCGTCCTCGGAGCAAAGCGCTGCCTCAGTCAGCTTGAGACCGCCGGCAGGCGGGGCGTCGACAGCCAGGCCGAGGGCGACGAGCGCGGCGGTCGCCAGCGTGCTAAGCCCAATGATCTGTACCAGCGCCAGGGCCTGCGCTTGGCTCAGAGAAGCCCAGCGCATCGTGAAGCGCGCCCCACAAGCGACCGGCCATCGCCGCCCGATCACAGCAAGCCACCGCGCTGGGCCTTCGAGACAGCCTCGGTGTTCGAGCGGACCTGGAGCTTGCGATAGATGTTGTGGATGTGATTGCCCACGGTGCCGAGCGCGATGCCGAGCGCCCCGGCGATCTCGCGCCGCTGCAGCCCCTCGGCCACGAGTTCCAGCACCTCCCGCTCGCGCTGTGTGAGCCGATCATCCTCGGTCTGCGCCGGTGGCGAAGGCTGTTCACGCGCCAGACGGGCGAGAACACGACGCGCGATCCGCGGGCTCATCGGGCTGCCGCCCGCCAAAGCAACCTCGATGGCGCGCGCCACGTCACCGGTCTCCGAGGTCTTCTGCAGATACCCGATCGCGCCGGCCTCGATCGCACTCAGGACATGGCGATCATCGCCAAAGATGCTGATCACGATGCTCTCACACCGCCATGAGGCCGTGTGGGCGGCCCGAATGACCTCAAGCCCCGAGCCGTCGGGCAGACCGAGATCGACGAGCGCGATTCTCGGCCGCCGCTCATAGAGGAGGTGCATCGCGCCATCGACGCTATGGGCGAGCCCCGACAGCGTCAGGCGCGGTGCACCCTCGATCGCGCGCACGAAATGGCGCGCCACATCCAGGCTGTCTTCGACCACGAGCACGCTGGCCGCCGCCGCATCACCCTCGCGCGCGTCCCGCCCTTCCATAGATGGTTCCATGCATAGGCCAGTTAAAAGTGTCCCGTTATGCATCATGTCGAGTTTGCGGCCATTGGGAAGAGGGCGATGCCGGAACCGTTCATCGGGGAACTGAGAATTTTCGGTTTCAGCTTTCCACCGCGCCAGTGGGCGCCCTGCGACGGCCAGCTTCTGCCGATCAAGTCGAACCAAGCGCTCTTCTCGCTGATCGGTGCTGCCTTCGGCGGCGACGGGACAACGAATTTCGCCCTGCCTGATCTGCGCGGTCGCATGCCTATCGGGATCGACGGGCGCTCTGCATCGCTGGGCATGGGGGCTTCTGGGGGCGACGAAGCCGTTGTGCTGACTGAGGAAACCATGGCCCGCCATGGCCATGGCATGCGCGCCTTCGGGGCCACGGGCGACCAGATCATCTCCATCAACAACGCCTTTGCCGTCGTCGAGAACGGCTACAATCCGGCGCCAACCACGCTCACCCGGATGCAGGGCTTCGTGCTCGAGGAGGGAGAGGGCGGGGGCCATCCGAACATGCAGCCCTTCCTGACGCTTCAGATCTGTATCGCCCTGCAGGGACTCTACCCCTCGCGCAACTGAGGAGCGATCCATGGCTGAACCATTCGTCGGCGAGATCCGCTTGTTCGCGGGCGCGCGCGTGCCAGAGCGCTGGGCGCTATGTGACGGCGCGCTGCTCGACATCGGCGCCAATCAGGCGCTCTTCTCCCTCCTCGGCACCACCTATGGCGGGGACGGGCGCCAGACCTTCGCCCTGCCCGATCTGCGGGGGCGCGTCCCGATCCATCGCGGGCAGGGCAAAGGGCTGAGCCACCGGCGGCAGGGCTCGAAAGGGGGCACAGAAGCGGTGGCGATCAAAGAAGACGGTCTGCCGCCGCATAGCCATGCCGTGCGCGTCAGCACGGCCATCGGCAATCAGGCCGACCCGACGGACAGCTATCTCGCGGCCAGCAGCGCGGCTGAACGCTTCCGCACAAGCGGTGCCACGGCCGGGTTCATGCATGCTGACAGCGTCACCTTCTCAGGCCAGAGCGCGCCCCACAACAACATGGCGCCCTTTCATGCCGTGAGCGCGATCATCGCGCTCGAAGGCATCTATCCGAACCGATACTAAGGAAGCGCACCATGGACGAGCCGTTGATTGGTGAGATCCGCCCCTTCGCCATGGGCCTTGTCCCCCGCGGATTTGCCCCCTGCGACGGCCAGCTGCTGAGCGTGAACGACTACTCGACCCTCTTCAGCGTGATCGGGACGCGCTTCGGCGGCGACGGGGTCACAAGCTTCGCCCTGCCGGATCTGCGCGGCGGCGTGCC
>JBCCLX010000171.1:0-8335 GCA_039026635.1 Pseudomonadota bacterium | reverse complement strand
GGTTCCGACCAGGCGAGGGGCCGGCGCCTGCGCGATGAAGGTGTCGCCGATCGTATAGGCGACGAGATCGAGGCCAGCCAGATCCGCCTCCGAGGTCAGGGAGACGAGAGAGCCATCCGCGAGGGTGACGATGATCGTGCTCGCGCCGCCGGCCGTCGTGACCTGAAGCCCGGCATAGGCCTCCCCGATGATCGAAATCCGATCCTCGCCGGTTAAATCGGTGATCGTATCGCCGTTGAGGCCGAGGGCGACGTCCCTGACCGTATCGGCGCCGGGTCCAAGCGTGATCGTGTCGATACCGGCACCGGGGATCAGCGTGTCGTCGCCCGGACCACCGTCGAGCGTGTCGTTGTCTGTCCCGCCGAGGAGCAGGTCGTTGCCATCCTCGCCGAAGAGCATGTCGTCCTGGGGCCCGCCATCCAGCTGATCGTCCCCAGCCAGACCGCGGATCGTGTCGCTCCCGCCAAGACCCAGCAGCACATCGGCACCCTCGGTCCCGGTCAGCGTGTCCGGGCCGACGCCGCCTGTCCCCGAGATCGAACCATTGATCTCCGTCAGCCCTGCCCGGACCGCATCGGCGATATCGCGGCTGTCGCTTGAGATCGTCACCGTCGCGCCGCGGCCGAGCTGCTCTTCGATGCGGCCGTAGTCGTCGCCGAGACCGAGCGTGGTGGCGAAGATCGGCACGGCGCCGGTGTCGCGCAGAAGCTGAGCGATGAGATCGACCATCTCATCGCCTTCGCGCAACGGCGGCAGATTACCGATCCCATCGCCTGTCCCGCTCGGCGCGGGCACGGCACCGCTCGTGCTGGCTGGATCGCTGTCATGCGGCGCCGGCCCAGCGGCCTCCTCAGGCAGCGTCGCGTTTGGCGTCGTGGGTGAAGCCAAAGGCGCTGGCGCAGAGGCGCTGAGCTGCTCGACTTCGATCCCTTGGCTCTGGAGAAAGGCGCGGACCTCCCCGTCCTCGAGCCCGTAGGACGACGCGTTGTGCGCGGGCGCGTCCGTCGCGACCATGATGACCTTTCGCGATCCCTCGCGCAGGTTGAGCCCCTCCCCATTGGCCGCGTTCCACAGCCCAAGGAGTTGAGCTTCCGGAACATCGCCCCCGCCGAATGTCGTCAGCCCTTCGAGCGCATTGACGAAGACATCGAGTGAATTCGTCAGCGGCAGCTCCGCACGGTAGGGGTAGTCGCCTTCCAGGCCGAAGGGTGCCACGGGGATGTCGACGAAGGAGGCGAGCGCAAACCGGGCATTCGGGTCATCGGCGCGCACGGCTGCGACGATCGAACTGGCGTTCTGTTGGAAGTTGATCAGGTCGTCGTTGAAGGATCCCGAGAGATCCACGAGGAAGATGAAATCCGTGACGCAGGTGGGATTGGCGACCGTGAGATCGACGGTTGCATCCGCAAAGCGGGCCTTCTCCACATTCACGAGCGTGTCGACCCCATCGCGCCCCCCGGCGAGATGCGTGATCGTCACCACGCCCGTCGCCGGGTTCTTGACGATGCTGTAGTTCAGGCAGCTCTCGCTGAAGATGGCCACATCGCCGGTGCCGACGCCGCCATCGATCTGATCGTTGCCGTCCCCACCCGCCATCTCATCATCGCCGGTGCCCCCCTGGATCGTGTCATTGCCGGCATAGCCATGGATGTAATCGTCCCCGCCAAAGCCCTGCAGCTGGTTGTCCAGCGTGTTGCCGATCAGGAAATCGCCCTTGTTGTCACCAACCGCGATCTCGATCTCGACACCGGCTGCGATGGAGTATCCACCGACGGTGAAATTGTCCGCCGATTTGAAGACGCGGGAGAAGAACCCGCCCGCGTAGTAGGCCGCCGCCCCGTTGTTGTTGCCGTCTCCTTCGATCTCAAAGCGGAAGTCGGCAGGCAGATCCTTGTAGTTCGACGCCTGCTGGATCTGCACAAGCAGTCGCTCGAGATCGGGCGAGGGGACTTGTGAGAGCGTCGCCGGGTTCAGGTTGATGAAGGCCCGGTCATTGCCGGCGTAGAAGATGTTGTCGGTCCCGCCGTTGTCCCAGATCGAGTACCAGGCGGCGCCGATCTTAACGCTGCCGTCCGCGCCATTGATGTCGAGCGCCGTCGTGCCGGGATCCGTCAGGGCGTAACTCGTGGCCCCTGAATGCGTGTTGATGTCCAGCCCGTAGAGATTGTCGAGCACGGCGAGGTCGAGGGCCATCGGCGTTGCTGCATGCCCGAAGGTGTTGCTTGTGTTGGTATCCCGACCGCCGAACTCGTAGGACATGACCGTGTAGCGTTCATTGTCGATCGGGTTGTCGCTGACCGTGACGGCCTCTGCCGCGAACGTCGCCGTCCCATGGTCGGCGTCATGCGGGTGCGCGAGACCGAGGGCATGCAGCGTCTCGTGAATGGCGACGTACCTGATGAAGTCGCTGGCGCCCTGATTTGGCGGGAAGAAGGTGTAGGCGAGATTGCTCGTGATCCAGATCCCGCTCTCGTAATCGAAAAGAGAGAAGTCCTTGAGCTCCGTCCCGGGATACTGACCAGACCCGCCAACAACCCCGGAAATAGGATAGGCAAGGTTCTGGATACCAACATACTTGAGGTCGGCAGCATCGAAGTTCGTCGAAGCGGTAAAAGTCAGATCGACGTATTGCGTGATGATGGCGATGGCATGGGAAATGCCGTTCAGCACGTTTTCTTGGTTGGCGATGGTTGGGTCGAGGACAATCGGTGTCCCGGTTGCGGTCTCATCGGCCATTTCGCTGAGAACCGAGGCAAGGTCGCCCGTGTTCGGCAACGCGAAAGTGAGACGATCGACATCCCACTTCTCACGCCCTTCCAAAGCCCTCAGCAGCGGATCTGTCGTTCTCGACGCGACAAAGGTGACACTGGCCATTCAAGCGCACTCCAACCCTGCAGCGCGATCATGGGCATTCAAACGCATGCTAGATCGCGACCCCGACCCCGATGTTACCCTTAGGAAGGCGGAGAATTGAGTCGTTCTTGCGCTTGCCGAAGGGTCTCGATGGCGAGAGCGATGGTATCAGAAGGGTGTGACATCGCGTCGTGGGGCCATGGGTGACCGGGCTTGCCGCGCGGCGACCGGCGCGGCTGGCCGTGGCGGAACTTCGCGGTGCCGCCCCGCCCGCGACGAGGCGAAGCAGGATCCCTCCTGCCTCGCCTGCCACGTCTCTTAGGGTTGGCGCAGCCCGGACCGACGTTGTCGGACGTCGGGCGCGCCGGTCACGGCCTCCTAAAGGCCGTCGTCCTGCTGTTCGGGCAGCTTCAGTCTTTGCGACCGTCCGGGAAGGTCGTGCCCTTGACTGCGCCCGGCTCGCCGACCGTGAAGTCGGTCTCCATATAGGCGACGACCTCATCGGCGGTCAGCACTTTGGCGCAGGTGCCACCGGCGACCTTGAGGGCGATCTCGTGGTTTGCCGTGGCTGTCGCCACCGCATCGCGCACCACCACCACGTCATAGCCCCGCGAGTTGCCGGCATAGGCGGTGCTGAGGATGCATTCGTCGGTCCAGAGCCCGCAGATGACGATGGTGTCGATGTCGAGCGCCTTTAGCTTGGTGTCGAGATAGGAGTTCCCGTTCTCGTCGAAGGTCCAGAACATATCGAGATGCTTGCCAGGGTAGAACCAGCCGTCGGCGACCTCTTCCTCGGTGGGAGCGATCTCGGCCATTGGCTTCATGCCGGGCGCGCCGCCAAAGACATAGACGGCGTTCTCGGGGCTGTCGGGGTTCAGCCCGCGGGGCCCGTACCAGCGGTCCATGGTGTTGTAGATGCCATCGTCGAAGCGGCGGGTCCAAGAGCTCCAGGCGATGCAGACGCCTTCATGTTCCGAGCGCGCCTTGCGGAAGGAGCCGAGCAGTTTGATGACATTGGGCAGGATGTCGCCGGCGTAAGCGCGGTACTCCTCCTGACAGTCGTCCATCAAAAGCGCGATGCGACGGGGCCGGTCCTTCAGGTCCCAGGACGCCCAGAAGGAGAGCGGCGTGTCGTTGCGCCCGCCCGGCGTGCTGGTGAAGTTGGGCATCGGCTCTTTGGCGATGTCCATGTTGCGGTTCTTGCGCGGCGCCGACATCCCTTCGGCGAGGGTGAGGATCTGTTGTCCTTCGTCTCTCATGGTGGTGCTCCTCCGTCTTCTATTGGGGGGTGTTGGTTTGGGGCGTCCCGCCGCGGTCTCTTTTGCTCAACCGTTCAAGAGCGTGGCGATGATCTGGTTGATGGCCTCGGTGTCATCGGCGGATTGGCCAGAGCCTGCCATGTGACCCCAATCAGTCACGATGTCCCGGTATGTCGCACCGGGGATCATCGCGGCCTCTGCCGCGCAGTCGGCGGGGGTGAAGTAGAGATCGGTCGTGGCGGTGGCGATGAGGCTCCGTGCCGTAATGCGGGAGAGGCTGGCTCCCAGATCGCCGCCATCGGCCACGTCATGGGCGATCCAACTGCGCCACATGGCCGTAAGGTCGCCCGCATCGCGCGCCATGAAGAGCGCATCCCAGTACTGCACCAGCCAGTCATCGACGGTCGCATAGCCCATCGGCGCATGGCCCGCGGCCTTGAGCCAGGGCTGAGAATAGGCCCAGCCGGCATAGATCCGTCCCGCCGCCCGCAGGCCGGCCACGGGCGGCGCGTCGGTGCCATAGCAGGCGTCGGCCTCGAGCGCTGCGATCAGGCTCTCGAGGAAGACGCGATTGTGCGGCGTCGTTCGCGCTGTGCCGCAGATCGCACAGAGGCGGGTGACCCGCCCCGGCTCCTCCACGGCCCAGCGATAGGCTTGCTGCGCGCCCATGGACCAGCCGACAGCGAGCGCAATGGGCGCCCCCTCGAAGCGCTCGGCCAGCATCGCGCGCTGCAGCGCGATGTTGTCGGCATGGCTCACCCGCGGAAACGCCAGCCCGAGGCCAGTGTTCGAAGGCGATGTGGAGACACCATTGCCCAGCATGTTGGGCACAACGATGCACCAGCGCGCTGGGTCCAGCGCCATGCCGGGCCCGATCAGAAAAGCGTTCTGCTCATGCGTGCCCCCAAAGCGCGTGGGGTAGATCACCAGGTTGTCGCGGGCGGCATTGAGCGTGCCCCAGACGGCATAGACCAGCGTGCAGCCTTCCAAACGCCCGCCGCCCGCGAGATCGAGATCGGTGACGAAGCTTTCGATCTTCACGGGGGCCCTCGTATGCGACGCGCCGACAGTGGACACTCGGACCATGCAGCAGAAAAACGTGAAACCCTAGCCTCTAGTAGGGCGTGTTTGGATGATCCTGACCGAGGCCATGGCGTGCAGCCTCCTCTACGTCATGGCCCGGATCCGCTGGGGGATGACCTTGTGTCAGGTTGGCCCGCCAGGCGGCCCTAGAACATCCGCAGATAGCGGCTCATCTCCCAGTCGGAGACGTGGTTGAGATAGCTCAGCCACTCCTGCTCTTTGTATTCGACCCAGGCATCGAACATCGCCTCGCCGAAGACGGCCTTGGAGAGCGGGTCTTTCTTGAAGGCCTGCACCGCCTCGTCGAGTGTGCGCGGCAGCATGTCGATCTTGCGCTTTTTCCGCTCGCGCTCGGAGATCAGATACATGTTGTCGGTGTTGGGATCTCCGGGATCGAGGCCTTCGCGGATCCCTTCGAGGCCTGCGGCCAGGCACATGGCAGCACCGAGGTACGGGTTGCAGCCGCTGTCGGCCGCGCGCAGTTCGACCCGACCGCCGCCCTTGGGGATGCGCATCGCGTTGGTGCGGTTGTTGTTCCCGTAGCAGGCGAAGATCGGTGCCCAGGTGAAGCCCGACATCGAGCCCTGCTTCACGAGCCGCTTGTAGCTGTTCACGAGTGGCGCGACCGTCGCCATGATCGCCGGCAGATGGCGCAGGATGCCGGCGAGGAACTGGTAGCCGAGGGGCGAGAGGTCGCATCCCCGCGGGTCGTCGGCGGCCTTGAAGAGGTTCTCGCCCGTCGTCGCATCCGCCAGCGACATGTTGAAATGCGCGCCCGAGCCCGTGCGCTCGCCAAAGGGCTTCGGCATGAAGCAGGCATAGCCGCCGTGCTTCTTCGCGATCTGCGTCGCCATCATGCGCAGCAGGACATAGCGGTCCGACATCGTGCGCACATCCGCATAGGCAAAGTCGATCTCTACCTGGCCGATCCCGTCCTCATGGTCGAAGGAGTAGACGTCCCAGCCCAGCGTGTTCATCGCGGCCACCAGCTCGCCCAACCAGTCAAGGTTATCGAGCAGGCGCGTCGTGTCGTAGGCGGGTTTTTCGAGATGGGGCAGGGGGGAGATCGGGTCCCGCCCGCCGGGCTCATCGCGGAAAACGAAGAACTCCGCCTCCATGCCGAGGTTCATCGTGAACCCCATCTCGGCGGCGGCGGCGACCTGACGGCCGAGGATGTTGCGCGAGCAGGCCTCAAAGGGCGCGCCTTCGCACCAGAGATCGCAAGAGAAGAAGGCCGTGTCGGGCCGGAAGGGCAGGACGGAGCAGGAGGCGGGGTCTGGCATGCAGGCCACCTCCTCGTCGTTGATCTCCTGGGGCACGCCGTCGAGGGCCGCGCCCGTGAACATCTCCGAGCCGCCCATCATCTGGTCGAAGTGCGAAATCGGCACGAGCTTGGATTTCGAGACGCCGTGCATGTCGACGTAGGAGGCGATGCAGGTCTGCACGCCCTGTTTCTCGAGATCCGCTTTCAGTGCCGCCGTGTCCGTCATCGTCTCGCGCCTTCTGTGTCTGCTCGCTTGGGCCGTCATCGGCCCTCACGAAAAGGGGCCGCGCGCGGCGGCCCCCTCGGGTCTGGCTTGGGGCGGGCCCCGGAGGACCCGCGGATCTCAGTCCTTCTTCTCCTTATGCGCCGCTTCTTCCTGCATGGCGCCGTAGGCGATGGCGCCGATCACGGCGACGATCGCGAGGAAGAGGAAGAGACCGGGCGTGAAGCCGCCTGCGCCGGTGAAGTAGGGGCCAACGCCCTCCCAGCTATCGATCGGTGAACCCATGGGTTTTCTCCTAAGCTTGGGGTTTCTGGATCACTCGGCCGGCGTGGCGACGCCGCCCGCCGCAGCCGCCGCCGCAGCGCCCTTGCCATAGGGCGTGTACATGCCCTCCGGATAGGCCGAGACGGGCACCTCGGCGAGGTCCATGCCCATGATCTCGATGTGCTCCGGGATGCGCAGCAGGCCGACCACCTTGAGGATCAGCGAGACCACATAGCCCGGGACGAAGCCGAGGACGGCCATCGTGACGGCACCGATCACCTGGCCGAGCAGGTTGGTGTCCGGATAGTCGCCGTTCGGGTAGCCCGAGGCGAAGATCCCGAAGGCGACCACACCGAAGGCACCCGCGAAACCGTGGACCGAGACGGCGCCGACGGCATCGTCGATCTTGAAGGTCGTCTCCAGCCACTTGGCGCCGATCGGGGCGATAATGCCGCCGCAGAGACCAAGCAGGAAGGCGAGAGGCGGCCAGTAAACGTCGAGGCCCGAGGCCGCGGCGAAGATGCCCGCCAGCGCGCCCGACATCATCCAGAACGGATCACGGCCTGCGAGCCAGCCGCCGATGATCCCGCCCGAGAAGCACATCAGCGTGTTGAAGGCGACGGCCGATAGGGTGGCCGGGTTGCCGAAGATCGTCGTCCACTGTCCGGTGCCGTTGTAGATGATGCAGCCGCCGAGGAAGCCGAAGAAGCCCACGATCAGCACCATCAGCCCGAAGGTGGCGAGCGGGATGTTGTGCGGTCGGATCTCGTTGGCCGTGCCGTCCGGATTGAACTTGCCGATCCGGGGGCCGAGGTTGATCAGCACGCCGAGCGCGAAGAACGCCGCGATCATGTGCACACAGCCCGCCGCGCCGAAGTCGTGCCAGCCGAACTCCGTGAGCAGCCAGCCATCCCCGTGCCAGGCCCAGGCACCGCCCAGGATCCAGACGACCGAGCCGAGCAGGACGGCCAGGATGATGAAGCCCGAGAGTTTGATCCGCTCGATCACCGCGCCCGAGAAGATCGAGGCCGTGGTGGCGGAGAAGAGCGCGAAGGCGGCCCAGAAGATGCCCGAGGCATTGTCCTCGAGGTTCGGGCCCATGTTCTCGGACCACGGCGCGCCGCCGGTCTCGGCCGAGAAGTCGGGCAGGCCGCCGGGGCTGGCCAGGTAAATCCACCAGCCGACGAAGAAGAAGGTGGGGAGCACGAAGGCGAAGGCGAGAATGTTCTTCATGCCCGAGGCGAGCACGTTCTTCTTGCGCGACGCCCCCATTTCATAGCCGAGGAAGCCCGCGTGGATGATGAACATCAGCGCGGTGCACCACCAGTAGAACACTTCCATGTTGACGGCGGTCGTCATCGCGACCCCCTCCTCGAGCGTGGCGATTTT
>JBCCLX010000170.1:0-8343 GCA_039026635.1 Pseudomonadota bacterium | reverse complement strand
CTCCCGCGATCCGGAGGTGTGGCCGGAGTATCTGCTCCGCATGAAGCCAGGCGATGTCTTCGTGGTCTTCGATTTTCGGCGATACGAGCCGGCGCTGGCCACACTCGCCGAGAAAGCCGCGCGGGAGCGTAAGGTGCAGGTTGTGGTGATGACCGACAAATGGCTCTCGCCGATCAACCGGACAGCCGCCGAAGTGCTTGCCGTGCCCATCGAAACGGGCACGATCTGGGATAGCTACGCCGCGGCGCTGGCGATCACCGAAGCCATGGCCGCACGCGTGGCCAGCGAGGATTGGGACAAGGTGCGCGCCAGGATAAGGGCCTGGGATGCGGCACGGGACAGGAAGGGGGAGGTCGGTTCATGATGCCGTTGATCTTTGCAGCGACCTGCGATCTGGCGGGCAAGGTTCGGGGCAAGGCCTTTCCGGCGGCAGAGCTCGAACGGCGGCTCGTCCGCGGCGTCGGCTGGACGCCCACGAATGTGCAGATCAACTGCTTTGACGGCATCGGCGAGAGCCCCTTCGGCGCGCTTGGCGATCTGCTGCTGATCCCCGATGCCGCGGCCGAGGTGCGCGCGGCGTTCGAGGCGCAGACCGAGCACTTCATGCTCGGCGACATCGTCTCGCTCGAAGGCGAGCCCTGGGCGCTCTGTACCCGCGCGATGCTGAAGAAGGCGCTGGCGCGGCTGGAGGCGACGGCCGGGGTCCAGCTGCTGGCCGCCTTCGAGCATGAGTTCCAACTGAAGGCCGAGACGCCCTTGGTGGGGGAGGGCTATGGCCGAGCAGGCTTCGAGGCGCAGCGCATCCTCTGCGAGACGCTGATGCATCAGCTGGCCGCCGCCAGTCTCTCCCCGGACAGCATCATGAAGGAGTATGGCCGCAACCAATTCGAGGTCGTGATTGGCCCGGAACTGGGGGTGCGGGCGGCGGATGCGGCGGTGATCCTGCGCGAGCTCACGCGCGCCACCGCCCGCCATCTGGGCGAGGCCGCGACCTTCACGCCGATCCGCGATCCCGCGAGCGTGGGCAACGGCGTCCATATCCACATGAGCTTCCTCGATGCCAAGGGCGAGCCAGTCACCTACGATGCGGATCGGCCCCATGGCATGGCGGCGCTGACCGGGTCCTTCGCTGCGGGTGTTCTCAAGTATCTCGACGCGATCCTTGCGCTGACGGCCCCCTCGGTCATCTCCTACCTGCGCCTCACGCCGCACCGCTGGTCTGCCGCCTACAACAACCTGGGCTTCAGGGATCGCGAGGCGTCGCTCCGCGTCTGCCCCGTCACGGCCAAGGATCCCACCAGCATCGCGCGTCAGTTCAATCTGGAGTATCGCGCCGCCGATGCCGCGGCCTGCCCGCATCTGGCGCTTGCCGCCATCGTCCATGCGGGTTGCCAGGGGATCGAGGAGGGTCTCGCCGCCCCGGTGCCGACGGAGGAGGATCTCTCGCTCCTGTCCGATCCAGTGTTGGCGGAAAAAGGGTTCCGGCGTCTGCCTACGACGCTCGAGGACGCGCTCGACAGGTTCACCGACAATGCCACCGTCACGGGGTGGTTCGAGGAGCCCGTCGTCTCCGTTTACCGCCTCCACAAAGAGGCGGAGATCGCGCATGTCGCCGAGATGGACACGGAAGCCCGCTGCCGTGCCTATGAGGCGAGCTACTAGGCGCCCGCGCCATCTGCCGCACTGCCCGAGAGACCGCCGATGTTTGATCTGATCGTCAAGAACGCCACGCTCACCGATGGACGGAGCGGCGTTGATATCGCCTGCAAGGACGGGACGATCGTGGCGATCGAAGCCAGGATCACGGCCGAGGCCGGCGTGGTCTACGACGCACAGGGCTATCTCGTCTCGCCCCCGTTCGTGGACCCGCATTTCCATATGGACGCGACCCTCTCGCTCGGAACGCCCCGCATGAATGTCTCCGGCACCCTGCTGGAAGGCATCGCGCTCTGGGGCGAGTTGAAGCCGATCCAGACCGTGGAGCAGATCGCCGAGCGAGCGCTCAAATACTGCGAGCTCGCCGTCGCCAAGGGTATCGGTGCCATCCGCAGCCATGTGGATGTCTGCGACGATGCGCTGAAGGGAGTGGAGGCGCTGCTCGCGGTGCGCGAGCAAGTGAAGGACGCGCTCGATCTGCAGCTCGTCGCCATTACCCAGGACGGCGCGCTGCGCGACCCGACGGCGATGGCCAATCTGATCCGCGCCCTCGATCGGGGCGTCGATGTGGTCGGCGGCATCCCGCATTTCGAACGCACCATGGCCGAGGGTGCCGAAAGCGTACGCGCCCTCTGCGAGATCGCGGCCGAGCGCGGGCTGATGGTGGATCTGCATTGCGATGAGAGTGACGATCCGCTGAGCCGCCATATCGAGACGCTGGCCTTCGAGACCCAGCGCCTCGGCCTGCAAGGCCGCGTCGCGGGTTCGCACCTCACTTCGATGCACTCGATGGATAGCTACTATGTCTCGAAACTGATCCCGCTGATGGTGGAGGCAGGCGTCCACGCGATCCCCAACCCCGCCATCAACATCATGCTGCAGGGTCGGCATGACGGCTACCCCAAGCGCCGCGGGCTGACCCGTGTGCGTGAACTGCGCGACGCCGGGATCATGGTGGGCTTCGGCTCCGACTGTGTGATGGATCCCTGGTACTCGCTCGGCCGGGCCGACATGCTGGATATCGCCTTCATGGGGCTGCATGTGGCGCAGCTTTCGAGCCTTGAGGATATGGCTTGGTGCTTCGATGCCGTGACCGAGACCTCGGCACGGATCATGGGGCTCGAGCGCTATGGGGTTGCCGAGGGCTGTGCCGCGAGCTTCGTGGTCCTGCAGGCCCGCGACAAAATCGAGGCCATCCGCCTGCGCGCCCACCGCCTGGCTGTCGCACGACACGGCCGCATCATCGCAACCGCCCCTGAGATGACGCATGCCCTCAGCGTCCTCTCAAAGACCCCCGTGAACGAAGCACGCGCCTGAGGGGGGGTGTCGCAGAATGGGGCGCTCGAAACGCACCCCAGGCGGTCCCACCGGCGACGCGCCTCAGCGGTAAGCGCGCCGGTCACCCCCGCGAAGAACATCCAGTATCTTATTGAAACACGTGGTACCGACGCCCCGGCTCGAACGGGGGACCCCCAGATCCACAATCTGGTGCTCTAACCAACTGAGCTACGTCGGCATGCCACGCTGGAGCTGCCTACTCTTCGGCTTCGGAATTTTCAAGACAGCCCGAAGCCTACCGCCGGCCCCGCCCCAAGGACGGTGCGGCTGAGGCTTTGTGACCGCGCTTTTTCTTCCGGCGCCCGAAGTGGGATCGGACCCGATTTCAGCTCTCAAACAGGGTGGCGTCGCCGCATCACCCCTGGCCTTGGGCGGCCTCGCTGCTCTCAACTCTGTACGAAACGTGTGAAATCGCTAGCATCTGTGGACGTTCGCAGAGTTGACATATTACCGGTTGGGGGCTGGGCGCGTGGGCATCAATACCGAGAGTGATATCGCCGCTACCCTCACAATTGGCCCGACAAGCGAGGGGATGGTCCGCCTCTATGTCGAAGGCGGCGGTGTTGAGCTGCCGATGGATTTCGATCCGGAGGAGGCGTTGGAGATTGCCGAGGAACTCCGTCAGGCAGCCGAGCTGGCGCGACGCAGCCAACCGCCCGCGACATCCATGGGAGGGGCGGAGGGCGAGAGACGCGATCTGCCTGACGGACGAAAACGCACGGGCGATGGAGCATCAGGGCGAGACCGGCGCGGGAAAGGCGGACGCTCGGCCTAAGGGCCAGCGGTAGCCGGTGCGACCGCGTGAGAGAACCGTCATCCCCAGAGCGTCACCCCCTGCGCCCCGGCCCCGGCGGCGTTGAAGGGCCTTTGGTCGGCCCCGTTGCCGACCCGGTTCGCCTCGCCGCACCGACAGCGGCGCACCGCGCTGACGCCGAGACCGACCCTCGCTGCGAGACCCATTCCGAGGAGGCGGCGCCAGGCTGGGCCCATGCCGTGAACAATGGGACGGAAGACCCGAGGGATGGCTCGTGGCACCGCGACGGCGTCGCGTTTGCAGACGAGGGAAACGGACCGGAAGACGGTGAGGGAGAGGCCTCGCGACCATCCGACCTTGGCACAGGAAACGGCTCGGGTGGGGGCGCGGGAGAGGGTGCCGGGCGGGATCGCGCCGACAGCGCCGAGGCGCCGCCGTCTCTACCCCTCGCGCTCGTCGCCGTCACGGTCGCGGGCCAGTGTCGAGAGCGTAGCCCAGCGGACAAAGCGCTCTTCGGAGACGACAGCGCCGGGGCCCGTTTCGTGGACCGTTTCGAGGATGCAAAGCTGGGCCAGGCGCTACTGGCGCGGGCGATCGCCGATGGCACGGCGGAGAGCCGTGCGGTCGTGCTCACCACGGGCGGAGCCGTGGGCTGCCGGGTCAGTCTCTGGCGACAGCGTGGTGGCGAGCGCCTGCGGATCACCGCCGCCTTCGCCCCCGACCCCCCGGTGGCAACGTCCAGCCCGCATGCGGAGGGGCCGCAGGCGAAGGCCGCAGAAGATGGCCCTCAGACGCGCGGGATCCCGGCCCCCGTCGTTGCCCGCGGGGCGCCAGGCGGGGAGGTGCAGAGCGCGGCCTGGATGCTCCATCGCTATGCCGTGCTGCTGCGCAGACCCCTCGCCGCGGCGCGGGCCCTCCTGCTCGAGGATCGCGGTCGGGACCGCGCGCGGCCCCAGGATCAGGACCAGAGCGCTGGCCGCTCGGGCCAGGGGTCGTCCGGACACGAGGCCCGCCGTGCGGCCTCGGCGCGCGGCGGGCACCAGGCAGTCTCGGCAAGTGCTGCGCTTTGGCGCGTCTCCAGCTTGGTCGCAGAGATGGAACGCCAGGCGATTGCCGCTGCGCGAGGGGCAGGGGGCCTGGATCTGCCGGGCACCGGCGCGTTGCCGTCGGAAGTGGATGCGGTGCATCTGGCCCGCCGTCTTGCACGCTTATCCGCGGCACGCGGACGGTCGTTGGGCATTGACGTCGAATGGCACGGGGCTGATCCCTCTTGGGCCGACCCTCACGAGGCTTACGGACCAGAAGATGAGGCCAGCGAAGAGGCACAGGACCGGGCCGCGGATCACGGGCTCCGATCGGACTTCGACGCGCCGGTTGTGCTCAGCGACGCGCAGGCGCTTTGGACGGCGCTCGAGGCGGTGATCGATGGCGCGCTCAGCCTTGGGGGGGCGCCGGAGAGGTGGCGCGCGCCGGAGGGAGAGAGCGGCAGCATCTCAGGGGAGGGAAGCTCGGTTCTGCGTCTTGGATGGATGCTCAGACCCGATGATGGGTTGGAGCTCGTCGTCGCCCATGCGCCGCCCCCGCGCGACGAGGGGCACGGGCTGGGGCCGCTCTCCGCGCCGACCCTGATCCTGCAGGAGGTCGAGGCGCTGGTGGCTGCTGCCGGGGCACGCGTGGTTTGGGAACCGGCGCCGACTGTCGCGCGCAATACCGGGGCGACCGTGCGGATCGTTTTCGCGGCGGAGGCCTGCCTGCCCCGGCTGTGATCGCCGCCAAGCGGCTGCTAAGTGGCGGCCAAGCGGCTGCTGCCATCGGGGCCGTCACTCCGCCTCGAGACCCTCCTCGGCGCCAGTGGACGGTGCATGGGGTGAGAGACGGCGGGCGGCGAGCCGGGCGAAAGTGAGGGTCAGCGCCCGGCGGCGCGCCTGGGCCATGGGGCGCAGGGGTGGCAGGCGCAGGACCTCCGCCCCCCAGTAATCGGCACGGATCAGGCCGTGTTCGGCGGGCAGCAAGGCGTCCGGGAAACTCTCCGGCACGGCGAAGAAAAAGCGTTCACAAAAGGGCAGGTAGCGGTCCCACTTCGCGTCGGATTGGAAGTCAGCGCGCGAGGACTTCACCTCGACGCACCAGACCTCGCCCCCGGGGCCAAGGGCGCAGAGGTCCATCCGCCGCCCTTTCGGCGCCGGGAACTCCGGCAGCGCGGCAAAGCCAAGATCCTCGAGCGCCGCGAGGACACCGCGGGCGAGGCGTTGGCCGGGTTGAGCCGTGGCGAGGGACATGGGCGACCTCCGCCCCGAGCATGGCCTGGAACGGAGGGAGAACGCAAGGGCATGCCAATGCCCTCAGTCCGCAACGGCGCCGCTCACTTCCAGACCGAAGGCCGCAGCGATGAGGCCACGGGCATAGGCGCTGCGCGGCGCCTCGAAGATCTGCTCGACGGGGCCGGCTTCGACCACATCGCCCTGACGCATGACGAGCACCCGATGCGCCATGGCGCGGACCACTTTCAGATCATGGCTGATGAAGAGATAGCCGAGGCCGTGGCGGCGCTGAAGCTCACGCAGCAGCGCGACGATCTGGCCCTGCACAGTCATGTCGAGCGCCGAGGTCGGCTCGTCCAGCACAACAAAGCGCGGCTTCAGGATCATGGCGCGCGCGATCGCAATGCGCTGGCGTTGTCCGCCCGAGAACTCATGCGGGTAGCGGTCCATGGTGCTTGGATCGAGGCCCACTTCCGCCATGACGGCGGCGACGGCCTCGCGCGGGGTGGCGTGATCGCCCTGCAGGCCGTGAACGCCCAGGCCCTCGGCGATGATCTCGGCGACGCTCATCCGCGGGCTGAGGGCGCCGTAGGGATCCTGAAAAACGATCTGCATATCGCGCCGGAGCGTGCGCAGCCGGGCCTTCGGCAGCGCCTCGATCCCCTGGCCGAGAAAGGCGATGCGGCCCTCGGAACCGATCAGGCGCATGAGCGCGAGCGCCAGGGTCGTCTTGCCCGAGCCGCTTTCGCCCACGATCCCGAGCGTCTCGCCGGCGCGCAGCGAGACGTCGATGTCCGTGACCGCCTTCACATGGCCTGTCACACGGCGGAAGAAGCCCGCGCGGATAGGGAACCAGACGCGCAGACGCTCGCCCTCGAGCAGCGTCTCCGCATCGGGGGCCACCGGGTCGGGGCGCCCGCTCGGCTCGGCGGCGAGCAGCTTCTGGGTGTAGGGGTGTTCGGGCGCATCGAAGACCCGGGCGGTCTGCCCGGTCTCGACAATGCGCCCTTGCTCCATCACCGCGACCCGGTCCGCGACCTTGCGCACAATCCCGAGATCATGGGTGATGAAGAGCATCGAAAGGTTCTCGCGCCGGCGCAGATCCGCGAGCAGCGCCAGGATCTGCGCCTGGATGGTGACGTCGAGCGCGGTGGTGGGTTCGTCGGCCACGAGCAGGCGCGGGCCGTTGGCGAGCGCCATGGCGATCATCACCCGCTGGCGTTGCCCGCCCGAAAGCTGATGGGGCCAGGCATCGAGGCGCGAGGCGGCATCCCGGATGCCAACCATCTCGAGAAGCTCCAGCGTCCGCTCCCGCGCCGCACGCCCCGACAGGCCGGCATGGAGCGACAGGCTCTCACCGATCTGCTTGGCGATGGTGTGGAGCGGGTTGAGCGAGGTCATCGGCTCCTGGAAGATAAAGCTGATGTCGTTGCCCCGAATGCGCTGCAGCGTCTTGGGCGACGCGCCGTCCAGCCGCTCCCCGTCGAAGCTGATCGCGCCGTCGACCTGCGCTGCGTCTGGTAGGAGGCCCACGGTGGAGAGCGCTGAGAGGCTCTTGCCGCTGCCGGACTCGCCCACGAGCGCCAGCGTCTCCCCCTCCGCCACCTGGAACGAGATGCCGTCGACCGCCGGCTTTGGTGCGCCGGCAAAACGGATCTGAAGGTCGCGAACGTCGAGGAGGCTCATGCGAAGCTCTTGCGCGGGTCGAAGGCGTCGCGGATCCCCTCGAACACAAAGACCATGAGCGAGAGCATGATCGCGAAGGTGAGGAAGGCGGTGATCGCGAGGTGCGGGCTGGTGAGATAGTTCTTCCCCTGCAGCGCCAGCTCACCGAGCGAGGGGTAGCTCTCAGCAAGCCCGAAGCCCAAGAAATCGAGACCGGCAAGCAGCCCGATGGAGGCTGTGAGGATGAAAGGCAGCAGCGTCAGCGTCGCCACCATCGCATTCGGCAGGACATGGCGAAAGATGATCCGCCAATCGCTGACGCCGAGTGCGCGCGCCGCCTGGACATATTCGAAGTTTCGCGCCCGCAGAAACTCGGCACGCACCACACCGATCAGCTGCGTCCAGGTAAAGGCGACGAAGATCGCGAACATCAGCCACAAGTTGGGCCCGAAGATCGCGGAGAGGATGAGGATCACATAGAGCGTGTTCATGGAGGACCAGACCTCCTCGACCCGCTGGAACGTCAGGTCGATCCAGCCGCCGAAGAAGCCCTGGGCCGCACCGGCGATGATGCCGATCAGAGAGGCCGCGATGGTGACGCCGAAGCCGAAGAGGACCGAGAGGCGGAAGCCATAGATGACACGGGCCAGCACATCGCGCGCGCTGTCG
>JBCCLX010000169.1:0-8375 GCA_039026635.1 Pseudomonadota bacterium | reverse complement strand
GGCGAGCGCGGGCTCCTCATCCTCCCCGACAGTGCCCACCATCGAGCGCAGATCGACGATCTCGGAGACCGTGCCCGCGCCCTCCATCCAAGCCCGCTCCTCGTCGGTCGCAAGCCGATAGGTTAGGGTGATCGAGACGTCGCCCCCGAGGATCGCTCGGCCCTCCGCCGCCAAGCCCGCCTGGATCGCCGCTGTGATCGAGCCCACGGCCGCAATTCCTGCCACGCCGAGCGAAAGGCAGACGAGAAAGACGCGAAATCCGGCAAGCCCGCCGCGCAGTTCCCGAAGCGCCACCGACCATGCAAAGCCGAGGCCGACAGCGCGGTCGGCCGCCGTCGCGCTCATTCCGCTGCCTCGCGCGCCGCGCCGACGCTCCGATCCTCGACAATCCGCCCATCGGCCATGGAGACGACGCGCCCGCAGCGCTCTGCCAGATCCGGGGCATGGGTGACCATCACGAGGGTCGCCTCCTCCTCCGCCGAGAGCCCGAAGAGAAGCTCGATCACAGCCTCACCGGTGCGCCCGTCGAGATTGCCCGTCGGCTCATCGGCCAGCAGCAGCTTCGGGCCAGGGGCCAGCGCACGGGCCAGCGCCACGCGCTGCTGCTCCCCGCCCGAAAGCTGTGCAGGGTAATGGCCTTCGCGATGACCGAGCCCCACCTGCGCCAGCAGCGCCGCGGCACGGTCGAACGCATCCTCGCGCCCGGCCAACTCCAGGGGTGTTGCGACATTCTCGATGGCCGTCATGGTGGGGATCAGGTGGAAAGCCTGAAACACCACCCCCATCTGGCTGCGGCGCAGGCGTGCCAGCGCATCTTCGTCGAGCGCGGTCAGCTCCTCGCCCAAGACCCGAACGCTGCCCGCGGTCGCCCGCTCGAGCCCGCCGAGCACCATGAGGAGCGACGATTTGCCGGAACCCGAGGGCCCCACGATGCCAACCCGCTCACCAGCCTCCACCGAAAGCCCGATGCCTCGCAAGATCTCGACATCGCCCGCCGGGCTTGCCAAGGTCAGCGCCACGCCGTCGAGCGAGATTAGGGTGTCCGTCATGCCTGCCGCCAGATTGCTCAGCGCCCATTGCGCCCCCCGCGGATATGGGCCGGCCCGAGGACGGCTCAACCGTCGGGGCCTTTTGATCGCAGGGGTTTCCGCAACGGGACTGCTCGCCCTGCCCCACGATGCCACCGCGCAAGAGACAATACGCATCGTGGCGATCGGGGACAGCCTGACCGCCGGCTACGGGCTGGAGCAGGGCACAGGCTTTGTCCCGCAACTTGATGCTTGGCTGGCCGAGAACGGCGCACCGGAGGCCGAGGTCGTCGATATGGGCGTCTCGGGCGACACCACGGCCGGGGGCCGGGCCCGGCTCGATTGGGCGCTGGCCGAAGGGGCGGATGCGGTCATGATCGCGCTCGGGGGCAATGATTTGCTGCGCGGGATCCTGCCCGAAGCGAGCCGCGCCAACCTCGAGGCGATGCTCGTGGCGCTGGCCGAACGGAAACTGCCGGTGCTGTTGGCGGGGATGAGCGCACCGAACAACTATGGCCCGGAGTACAAGGCCTCCTTCGATGCGATGTATCCTGAGCTGGCAGAGACTTACGGCGCGATCCTGCATCCGTCCTTCATCGCGGGGCTGAGCGGCGAGACACGCGATCTGCTGCAGGATGACGGGCTGCACCCCAATGCCGAGGGTGTGGCGTTAATGGTGGAGGCGATCGGGCCGCGGGTGCTGGAGCTGATCGAGCGGGCACGAGGTGCCGCGTGATCCGCTCCTTCGTCGCCCTCGAGATCCCCGGCGAGGCGGTCTGGCGGCTTGAAGGCGCCCAGGCCGGCCTCCCCTGCGGGCGACCCGTGCCATCGGAGAACTTTCACTTGACGCTGGCCTTCCTGGGCGAGCATCCGCGCCCGGTGATCGAGGATGTGCACTACGCGCTGCAAACCATCCGAGCGCCTGGGTTCTCCCTGACGCTCTCGGGCGTTGGGCTCTTCGGCGGGGGGAAACCGACGGCGCTCTACGCGCACGTCCTCCTCAAACCGGGGTTGCTGCATCTGCGTGAAAAAGTGCTGCAGGCAGCGCGCTCGGCCGGTCTCAGGCCGCAGAATGAGCGCTTTGTCCCCCATATCACGCTGGCGCGTTTCGGCTCCGGGCTGCGCGGCGAGGACGCCGAGAAGATGCATGGGTTTGTCGCGACACGGCTCGACCTCTCGGGCGGGCCCTGGCCTGTAGAGGACTTCGCGCTTTTCCGCTCCCGACTTGGCAAGACGGCCAGCTATGAAGCGCTTGAGCGCTATCCGCTGGAGACCGGCCTGCCGAGCGTGGCCGCCGGAGCCTGGTAGCCCCGACGACCCCGTCTGCTGCGACTCAGCGCTGACAGTCGACCGACCAGAAGGGGCGGGCCGCTTCGCGCGCTGCGGCGTCTTGGCCGACGCCGATGTCCTCGAGCAGATGCGGCTCGAGCGCGGCCAGACGCTGGCGCTCGCGCGTTACCGCGATCCAACGTTTCACAGTAAGCCGGCGCAGGATGTCCGCGACGCCGGCGATAAAGTCGCGACCGGTGGTTTGCGTAAGGCTTGTCATGGGTGCCTCCATCTCTTTGCGTGATCCAAGCTTGCGCTGTGTTCAGCGCTGGTGATGAACATGGGCTTGACGAGCGCATAAGGGAAATGAATGTTTATGAGTAAACACATCACAGGAGGCGATGATGATCCGGAATCTAGACCTGACGGCGCTGCGCTCGCTGGTCACCGTCGTCGACACCGGCGGGGTCACGCGCGCGGCCCAACAGCTCAACCTCACGCAATCGGCGGTTTCGATGCAGCTGAAACGGCTCGAGGAGGCGCTGGGCGTGAACCTGATCGACCGTACCGGACGCATGATGGGGCTGACGGCGCAGGGCGAACTGCTGGTCAGCTATGCGCGCCGGCTCCTGGCCATCAATGATGAGGCGCTGGCGCGAATGACGGCCGAGGAGTTCGAGGGCGAGATCACCCTCGGCGTGCCCGCCGACATCGTCTATCCGCATACGCCGAATATCCTGCAGCGCTTCCACCGCGCCTATCCACGCGTGAAGCTCACGCTGATCTCCTCGCATACCGCCAAGCTGAAGGCTCAGTTGGCTGCCGGAGAGGTGGACCTGATCCTCACGACCGAAGGCTCAGCCCAACCGGATGGCGAGACGCTCACGACGCAGCCTCTGATCTGGGTGGGGGGCACGGGCGGACAGGCCGTGCGTCAGCGCCCCCTCCGCCTCGCCTTCGAGCGCTCCTGCATTTTCCGCGGCTGGGCGCAGCGGGCCCTCGATGAGGCGGGGATCCCCTGGGAGATGGCGGTGGACACGCGCTCGACGCGCACCGTCGAGGCCTCCACCTCCGCCGATCTCGCCGTCCATGCCATGGTCGAGAGTGCCGTCGGCCCTCACCTCACGCGCCTGAACCCTGAAGCCTGCGGATTGCCCCGCCTGCCGCAGACCTGGATCAACATGTATCGCCGAAAGGCCGCCGGCCTGCCGCCGCTGGACGGCTTGGCGGATATCGTGCGCGACGTCTACGCCACGGTGCATCGACCGAAGCCGATCGTGACGGAAGGGGCGATGGCGGCCGAATAGGCGCGCAACGACCGCACAGCCCCCGTCGGGACCCGAGAGAGGGGCGTCGGCCCAGACCTTAGATCAGGGCAGGAGCACCACCTTGCCCGTCGCCTCCCGCCGCCGCAAGAGATCGAGCGCCTCGTTCGCGCGCTCGAGCGGCAGGGCATGGCTGACATGCGGCCGGATGCGCCCCTCGCCATACCAAGCCGTCAGACGCCGAAAGCTCTCCGCCAGGATGGCCGGGCGGAAGCGATAATAGGCGCCCCAGTAGAAGCCGATCACATCGAGGTTCTTCACCAGGAGAATGTTGGCAGGAATTTGCGGCACCTCGCCGCTGGCGAACCCTATGGGCAAAAGCCGCGCCTCCGGGTTGGCGGCCCGCAGTGCCGCCTTCCACTGATCCCCGCCCACCGGATCGTAGACGACATCTGCACCGCCGAGCGCTTTGACCGCCTCCCGCAAATCCGCGGTGTCGGTGTCGATGAGATGATGCGCGCCCTTCTCCCGCGCCGTCTCGAGCCGCGCAGCACCACGCGCCGCCGCGATCACCTCCGCCCCCATGAGCGCCCCAAGCTCCACCGCCGTGAGCCCAACGCCGCCTGCCGCGCCCAGCACCAGAAGGCGCTCGCCCGGACGCAACCGTGCGCGATGGGCAAGGGCGACCTCGCTCGTGCCATAGGCGACTTGCAGCGCGGCCGCGTCCTCATTGCTCATGATATCGGGGATCGGCACGCAAGTGGCCGCAGGGGCAAGGGCATAATCGGCAAAGCCCCCATGTCCCGGCAAGGCGACGACCCGCGTGCCCGGCGCCGGGCCATCCGCCTCCGGCCCCAACCGCTCGATCGTGCCGGCGATTTCGAGCCCTGGGGCAAACGGCAGCGCCGGCTTCTCCTGATAGGTCCCGCTCACCATCAGCGTATCGGCGAAGTTCACGCCCACGGCGGCAATGCGGATGAGGGCTTGGCCGCGGCCGGGCTCGGGCAGGGCAATCTCATCCGCTACGAGCGCGCCACCGATCTCATGCAGCCGCATCGCCTTCATGGTCTCGCCTCCTCCCAACGATCACCTGGTTGCCCGATCGGGTGCGCGAGGGCCTATCGCAAAGCCGCGCCACCGCGATACCCGATCGATGCGTTTTGGAACTGGCAGACGACGCGCCGCCTGCGTGCCCAGCCCCGTGTCTACCAGCGTCGTGCCGCACAGAAAGCCGATACCGCGGCGCAGAAAAACCGGCGGGCGCGGCGGGGCCGACGGTTTATCGCCGGCAACGATCTCTTATCTTTGTCCCGCACGCGGAGCGTTTCAGTCATTCAGAGCTTGGGCGCCGCCTCGACGGTTTGCCCCGCAGCATAGGAGAACCGCCATGACCCGTGTTTTCGAGACCCGCCGCAGCGTGATCCTCGCGGGCGCCGCTGCAGGGACCGCTTTGGCGATGCCTGCCCTGATCCGTCCCGCCCAGGCCGCCGGCCTTGCACCCACGCCCACGATGCGCGGCGGGGCGAACAACTACCGCCCTGGCGCGCCCCTCGTCGAGCGTATCGGCGGTGGCGGTTTTACGCTGAGTGGCACGGTACGCCGCGCAGGCGACGGCGCGGCCCTACCTGGCGTGCGCATTCAGATGTGGGCGCATACAACCGAGGGGCACGAGCGCGACGAGCGCAGCCATGGCGCGACGCTGACCGATGAGAACGGCGTCTTCACCATGGACATGCCTCAGATCGTGCCCGCCTTCGGTCAGCCGCATGGCCACCTCGCCTATGACGCCGACTTCGATGACAACGGCTACAAGACAGTCTTCCTGCGTCCGATCATGGACAGCGCGCGAGACACGAGCCTGACGACGCATTTCGTGCTCGAACCGGCCTGATCGGGCTATGGCTGCGGCGCGCGCCATCGCGATCTGGACAGCACTCGCCGCCGCCATCACCGTGCCCCTCGGTCTGGCGGCCCTGAGCCCGCTCCTGGCCTGGCGGGAGGCGATCTACATCCTCGCAGGATTTGCGGGGATCGCGGGGCTCGCGCTCCTGCTGCTCCAGCCGCTTCTTGCAGCGGGCCTGCTGCCGGGCGTGCCGATGCGCCCCGGTCGACGGCTCCACGGTTGGATCGGCGCCGCCCTCGTGGCCGCCGTAGTGCTCCACGTCGGCGGGCTCTGGATCACAAGCCCGCCCGATGTGGTTGATGCGCTCCTCTTCCGCTCGCCGACGCCCTTCTCGGACTGGGGCGTGATCGCGATGTGGGCCGTCTTCGCGGCGGCCCTCCTCGCAGCCCTCCGTCGTCGACTGCGCCTCAGCCCGCTCACCTGGCGCCTCGGACACACGGCCCTCGCCGCCGCCATCGTGATCGGCACCGTGGTTCACGCGCTCCTGATCGAGGTCACGATGGAGATGATCTCGAAGGTCGTCCTCTGCGCCCTGGTCATCGCCGCCCTGATCAAGGCCGTGGTCGATCTGCGCACAGGACGCCTCATCACGCGCCGCCGCGCCTGAAAAAGGCAGAAAAGACGTCCCAGCCCGGGCCGGGTTTTCGTGACGTATCAGTGAACGGGTTGCCCTGGGCCCGCCCTTGCGCCATCTGACCCGCGTTGACGCACCTGCGAAAGGCCGGGCCCCATGGAGCTTCGTAACATCGCCATCATCGCCCATGTCGATCATGGCAAGACCACGCTCGTCGACGAGCTGCTGAAACAGTCCGGTGCCTTCCGCGAGAACCAGGCAGTGGCCGAGCGGGCGATGGACAGCAACGATCTCGAGCGTGAGCGCGGGATCACGATCCTTGCCAAATGCACCAGCGTCGAGTGGCAGGGCACGCGGATCAACATCGTCGACACGCCGGGCCACGCGGATTTCGGCGGCGAGGTGGAGCGGATCCTCTCGATGGTCGACGGCGTCGTGCTGCTGGTGGATGCGGCCGAGGGGCCGATGCCGCAGACGAAGTTCGTGACCTCGAAGGCGCTGGCCCTGGGGCTGCGCCCGATCGTTGTTTTGAACAAGGTCGACAAGGCGGACGCCGAACCGGACCGCGCCCTGGACGAGGTCTTCGATCTTTTCGCGGCGCTGGATGCGGATGATGAGCAACTGGACTTTCCGGCGCTTTACGCCTCTGGCCGCAGCGGCTGGGCGGACCGGGAGTTGGACGGCCCGCGCGACAGCCTCACACCGCTCTTTGAGCTGGTGCTGGAGCATGTGCCCGCTCCGGCGCAGGCGGCCGCCGGCGACGCGCCGTTCCAGATGCTGGCAACCACGCTGGAGGCCGACCCCTTCCTGGGCCGGATCCTGACCGGGCGGATCGATGCGGGCACCATCAAGGCCGGCAGCCAGATCAAGGCGCTGAGCCGCGAGGGCGCGGAGGTGGAGCGCTTTCGCGTCTCCAAAGTGCTGGCCTTTCGCGGGCTGACGCGCCAGCCGGTCGACGCGGCCGGCGCCGGGGATATCGTTGCCCTGGCCGGGATGCAGAAGCCGACGGTGGCGGACACGCTCTGCGATATGTCGGTGAGCGAGGCGATCCCCGCCCAGCCGATCGACCCGCCCACCATTTCGGTCACGTTCGGCATCAACGACAGCCCGCTGGCGGGGCGCGACGGCGACAAGGTGCAGTCGCGTGTGATCCGCGACCGCCTGCTGCGGGAGGCGGAATCGAACGTCGCCATCCGCATCACCGACACCCCGGGCGGCGAGGCCTTCGAAGTGGCCGGGCGCGGCGAGTTGCAGATGGGCGTGCTGATCGAGAACATGCGCCGGGAGGGCTTCGAGCTATCCGTCTCGCGCCCCCGGGTCCTGTTCCAGGACGAGGGCGGCCAGCGCATGGAGCCGGTGGAGGAAGTCACGATCGATGTGGACGACGAGTTTTCCGGCGCCGTGGTCGAAAAGCTGGCGATCCGCAAGGGCGATCTTGCGGAAATGCGCCCGGGCGGCGCGGGCAAGACGCGGATCGTCGCCCATGTGCCCTCGCGCGGGCTGATCGGGTACCATGGAGAATTTCTGACCGACACGCGCGGCACCGGCGTTCTGAACCGGGTCTTTCATGCCTGGGCGCCCTTTAAAGGCGCGATCCCCGGTCGGCACCGGGGGGTACTGATCTCGATGGAGACGGGGCAGTCCGTGGCCTATGCGCTCTTTAACCTGGAGGATCGAGGGCGGATGTTCATCGGCTCGGGCGAGGCGGTCTACGAGGGCATGGTCATCGGCGAGCATACCCGCGGCAACGATCTGGAGGTCAATCCGCTGAAGGGCAAGAAGCTGACGAATGTGCGGGCATCGGGCAAGGACGACGCGGTGGTCCTGACCCCGCCGATCCGCCTGAGCCTGGAAGAGGCCATCGCCTATATCGACGATGACGAATTGGTCGAGGTCACCCCGAAAGCCATCCGTTTACGGAAGCGGTATCTGGACCCGCATGAGCGCAAAAGACAGGCCAGATCAGCCGCGAGTTGAGGCGCCGCCATCAGATGCGTTTTGCAATTTGCAATGCATTTTGCAACGCACTCGCGCCGGTTGTACTTTGCATTTTGCACTCGCTCAGTCGATTTTGCCGCCAAAGTCAGCGCCGCACATAAAATGACAAAAATTTTGTGAAAATTTAACCGATTGAAAAGAAACAATTTTTAAAGGAATTCTAAGAAAATATGATTTTACTGGCCCAAAGGGTGAAACTGGCCCGATCCTTGCTCGTAATCCGGCATGTAAGTGCGGCGACACAACCGGAGAGCAGAGATGAAGCACCCTGTAGACGTTCATGTAGGCCAACGCGTACGCCAGCGGCGCTGGATGGTGGGAATGACCCAGCAGCAGCT
>JBCCLX010000168.1:0-8389 GCA_039026635.1 Pseudomonadota bacterium | reverse complement strand
CGCCACCTGGCTGGTGTCAGGCGCGCTCTTCCCCTCCCAGTCCGAGGGTCCGATCAGCGCCGACACCGAGAACGGCGATACCCTCGAGACCATGGTGCGCGCCGGCGCCATTCCGGCCAGCATCCCGCGGGACGGCCGGGTCCGTGCCTATTGGAACCCTGTCCCGCCCGTGCGCGAAGGCTGGTTCCTCGTCACCGGTGCCTCCTCCGCGGAGATCGACCGTTTCCTCAGCACCCTGCGCCCGATCCAGGGCCGCCACCTCGCGCTTCGTCGCCTCGCCCCGCCAAGCTTCTGGGACAGCTTCGGGACCACAGCACTCCGCGAAGGCATGATCGTGCGCCAGGCAGACCCGAACGAGGCCATCCTCTGGCGTGTCGAGGCCGACAGGCAATACCGTATCCGAGGTCAACTGATGGTCGCTCGGCCACGCCTGTCCGACCCGTCGGGGCCAGACAGCACATCGCAATGACGGGCGGGCGCTGACGCCCCGAGCCGCTCGCGACGACTGTGCTGGCCGCAACGCCGCCGGCCCCTTTGCTGACCCGCCTCATCGACACAGTGACATCATCGATGTCGTGAGAGAAACTGCCCGCCGTTGCCTTCGCGTCCGGTTGCCGCGCTCGCCCGCGGTCGCTAGAGCAGCGCCATCCGAGGTGAAGAGGCGCAAGGCGAGGCAGCCATGAGCGGACGGGTGCTGATGATCGGGCTCCTGAGCTTCACGGCGCTCTTCGCCGTCGGGCTCTGGTACGCGCAATTCTATGCCTTCTACGATGATTTTGAAGCCGAGGCCGTCGAGATCGATGGGCAGCGCTACGCTGTCTCGGACTTCGAAGGGATCGATGCCAGCACCTCGCCTCTCAAGCTGCGCGCCTGCTTCACCTTGGCCGAGGCACCACAAGCCCCCGCCTTCCCCCACGCCCAGCCGCTCGTCGGCCCCGGCTGGTTCGACTGCTTCGATGCCAAAACACTCACCGCGGCGCTGAGATCCGGCGACGCCGTTGCCTATCTCGCCGCCGAAGACGAGTTCGACGGCACCGACCGCATTGTCCTCCGCTTCCCCGATGGCCGCGCTTTCATGTGGCGCCAGCTGGGCCAGGAATTCGCCGAACAGTAACCCCTCGCCTTAATCCCCCAACGCCATTGGAGCCGCGCCATGGATCTCGAAACCGACCCGAGCCTGATCCAGATCGACGTCTTCCTGGCACTGACCCTCGGCATCGTCGTCTATTTCACCGGCGCGCGGCTCAGCGAACGCTTCGCGATCCTCGGTCGCTACGCCATCCCCGAACCGGTCTCGGGCGGGCTCCTCGCGTCGCTCTGCGTCCTCGGCGTGGTGCTCCTCACCGGGCGCACGGTGGTCTTCGACCTGGCCGCGCGCGACGTGCTGCTGATCTATTTCTTCACGACCATTGGGCTCAACGCCCGCGTCGCGGATCTGCGCGCCGGCGGGCCGCTCCTCGCGATCCTCCTTGTCATCACCATCGGCTACATGATCGTGCAGCTGCTGGTCGGCACCCTGGGCGCCACGCTCTTCGGCCTGCCCCCGCAGGCGGGCGTGATGCTCGGCACCGCAGCGCTTGTCGGCGGGCATGGCACGGCCATCGCCTGGGGTCCGGTGATTGCGAGCGAGCATGCCGTCGCCGGTGCGGCCGAGCTTGGCATCGCCACGGCCACCGTCGGCCTCATCATGGCGAGCCTGTTGGGCGGGCCGATCGGCCGCTATCTGATCGAGGGCCGTGACCTCCGCCCGGCCCCGGACGAGGCGGCGGCGCCGGCTGCCTCGGAGGAGCGCATCACCAAGGCCCAGCGTGAGGAGATCAGCCACGTGGGCCTCATGCGCTCGATCCTCTGGATCCATATCGCGGTCATCCTCGGCGCCGCAGCCCATGAAGCGCTGAAGGCGGCGGGCCTTATGCTACCCCTCTTCGTCCCCTGCCTTCTGGCCGGGATCCTGCTCGCCAACACGCTCCCCGCCCTGTTCCCTCGTATGCCCTTCCCCGCTCAGACACCCGCGCTCGCGCTCGTCTCAGAGTTCAGCCTCTCGGTCTTTCTCTCCATGTCGCTGATGAGCATGGAGCTTTGGACGCTTGCCGGCAGTGCCGGGGTCCTCGCCTTCACCATGATCCTGCAGGTCGTTGTTGCTGCCGCCTTCATCCTCTTCGTCGTCTTCCGCTTCATGGGGCGCGACTATACCGCCGCCGTCCTCTCCGCGGGCTTTGCCGGCTTCGCCCTTGGCGCCACGCCCACAGCCATCGCGAATATGACCGCCGTCACCCAGCGCTATGGCCCCGCACCGCTGGCCTTCATCGTGCTCCCCCTGATATCCGCCTTCTTCGTTGACCTCGCCAACGCGCTGCTGATCCAAACCTTCCTGTCGCTCTAAAGGCCCAGCCCATGCCCGACCTTCTGCTCGAGCTCTTCTCCGAGGAAATCCCCGCGCGCATGCAGGCGCGGGCCGCCGCCGATCTCAAGCGGCTGGTGACGGATCATCTGGTCGAGGCCGGTCTGACCTATGCGAGCGCCGGCGCCTTCGCGACGCCCCGGCGCCTGACCCTCACGCTGACGGACCTGCCCGACGCCACCCAGGCAGTGCGTGAGGAACGCAAGGGCCCCCGCACCGATGCGCCGGAGAAGGCGATCGAGGGTTTTCTGCGCGCGACAGGTCTCTCCCGCGAGGCCCTGGAGGTACGCAACGACAAAAAGGGCCAAGTCTATTTCGCCGTCATCGAGAAACCTGGGCGGCCCGCGGATGCCGTCGTCGCCGAGGCCGTCGAGGCTGCCGTCCGTGGCTTCCCCTGGCCGAAGTCCATGCGCTGGGGCTCGGGCAGCCTGCGCTGGGTCCGCCCGCTCGCGCGCATCCTCTGCCAGCTCTCCGATGAGGCCGGCCATCGCACTGTCCCCGTTTCTGTCGAGGGCATTGAGGCGGGGGCCGAGACCGAGGGCCATCGCTTCATGAACCGCGGCCCGATCTCCGTGGCCGGCTTTGAGGACTATGAGACCAAGCTTCGCACCCACAATGTGATCCTCGACCCGGAGGAGCGCGCCGAACGCATCTGGCACGACGCCACGCAGCGCGCCTTCGCCGCCGGCTTGGAGCTGGTCGAGGACAAGGGCCTGCTCGCCGAGGTCGCCGGCCTCGTCGAATGGCCCGTGGTGCTGATGGGGGAGATCGGCCAGGAGTTCCTCGGCCTACCGCCGGAGGTGCTGCAGACTTCCATGCGCGAGCACCAAAAGTTCTTCTCGGTCCGCGCGCCCGAAACAGGGCGCATCGAACGCTTCGTCACCGTGGCCAACATCGAGACCCGCGACGCCGGGGCCACGATCCTGGCCGGCAACCGCAAGGTGCTGGCCGCGCGCCTCTCGGATGCGAAGTTCTTTTGGGAGAACGACCTGAGAAAGGTTGCCGACAAGGGCATCGAGGGCATGGAGACGATGGCCGCGCCCCTCGCCAATGTCGTCTTTCATGAGAAGCTGGGCACGCAGGCCGAACGGGTGGCCCGCATCGCGGCACTGGCCCGCGAGATCGCACCTGCCGTCGGCGCCGATCCAGACCTCGCCGAGCAAGCCGCCCGCGTCGCCAAGGCCGACCTCGCCTCGGAGATGGTCTACGAGTTTCCGGAACTGCAGGGCATCATGGGCGCCCATTACGCCCGCGCCGCCGGTCTACCCGCGCCGGTCGCCGCCGCCTGCGAAACCCACTACCGCCCCCTCGGTCGCTCCGACGCAGTGCCCGAGGAGCCCGTCGCGATCGCCGTGGCGCTGGCGGACAAGATCGACATGCTCACAGGGTTTTGGGCCATCGGGGAGAAGCCGACAGGCTCTGGAGACCCCTTCGCGCTCCGCCGCGCCGCGCTTGGCGTGATCCGCACGATCCTGCATCACGATATCCGCCGCCCGCTCTTCGAGGCCGCCATCGGCGCGCTCAACGCCCATGTCGATGCCATCATCAGGCGCGACCGTCGGCTGTTGCTCGAGGAGACGAAGCTCGCCGAAGCGCTGGGCGGGCTTGACGGCGATGTGGTCGAGGCCGGCACGAAGCTCCTGTCCGAGCGCGTGGCCGCGGCAGAGGCCGAGATCGCGGCAAGCACGGGGCACACGCTCGTCGCCCTCGTCGATCTGGCCAGCTTTATCGACGACCGGCTCAAAGTCCTGATGCGCGATGAGGGGCTCCGCCATGACGTGATCGATGCCGTGGCCGGTCGTGCCCAGCGCGATGTCGTTGCCGTCCGCGTCGCCAAAGCCCGCGCGATGCAGGCCTTCCTTGACACCGAAGACGGCACGAACCTCCTCGCTGCATACCGCCGTGCCTCCAACATCGTGGCGGCCGAGGAGAAGAAGGACGGTCGGGCCTACGATGCCGCACCCGATCCCGCACGCGCCGCCGAACCGGCCGAACAGGCGCTTTTCGAGGCGCTGGAAACCCTCGCGCCCCGCGTGGAGACTGCGCTCAAGGCCGAGGATTTCGGGGAGGCGATGGCGGCAATGGCGGCCCTGCGCGCGCCCGTCGACACCTTTTTCGACGATGTGACTGTGAATGGCGACGACGCGGGCTTGCGAGAAAATCGCCTCTGCCTGCTCAACGCGCTCCGCGCCCTCATGCGCCGCGTCGCCGCCTGGGACGCGATCCAGGACTGATCGCACCCGCTGAGCTGGGCCTCTCCTGCGGCAATCACGGCGTCTGTCGGGAGGCGCGACTGGCTTGTGCGCGCGCGACAGGGCGCGTTACATCCACTCTATGAAAATGGATGCCGAAAACTTGGGCTGGATCGGCACGGGCGGGGCAGAGGTGCCGCTCGATCCCGCGCGCTATGGGGAGAAGGCAGCGCGCCTTTGTGCGGCAACCGCTCTCGGCCTGCCCGTGCCGCCCGCCTTCGTGCTGCCGCCCGAGACCTTGGCGGACGGGCCGGCGACGGCGAGTGCCCTGGCCCGCGGTCTCGACCGGCTGGAGGCTGTTACCGGCGCGGGCTTCGGCCGTCCCGAGGCGCCCCTGCTCCTGGCGCTCCGCCCTTCCGCGCCCCCAGGGGCCACCGGACCGGCCGCAGGGGGTGGGGGCGCGCTGGTGCCGGCCATTCTCAATCTGGGTCTCGTCCCCGCTGCAATGCCAGCGCTCGCTGCCCGGCTCGGCCCGCGCGCGGCCGCGGATCTCGAACGGCGGTTCGTGCACTCATGGGGTGCGGGCGTCGCGGGCCTTGATGCCGAGGAGTTCGAATACGCGTTGCACGACGCGCTCCGCCGAGAGGGTGCCGACGATGAGACCGCGCTCGATGAAGCGGCCCTGATCCGCGTCACGGCCGAGGCGCGCGCCATGCTCGCCGACGAGGACTGCGCCCCTGCCGAGACCGCGAGCGCACAGCTCGAGACGGCCGTCGAGGCGATGCGGGACAGCTGGCACAGCCGCGCCTGTAAGGCGCGCCGTGCTGCCCGCGGGGGTGATCCGGAGGCCGAGATCGCCATCATCGTCCAAGGGATGGCACTCGGCCTCGGCACGGCACAGGCCGACCCCTCGGGCGCGGGCATCGCGACGCTGCGCGACGACACCACCGGCGCCGCCCGGCTCGCCGGCCGCTGGCTGGAGCAAGCGCAGGGCGAAGAGGCGCTGATGGGCCTGCGCACGCCCCGGCTGCTCACCGTCTCGGAGCGATTGGAGGCGGGGCTGCGCGAGCCTGTGCTCGAGGAGGTCCTGCCCGAGGTTGCCACCACCCTTGCCGAAGCGGGGCGCCGTATCGAGCGGGCGCTGGCCGAGGCTGTGACACTGGATTTCACCATCGAGGCGGGGCGGCTTTGGATTACCGAGCTTCGGCCGGCCCGGCTTGGTGCGCGCGCCGCCGTCCGCCTGGCGGTTGAGCTGGCCGATACAGGTGCGATCAGCCGCGACGACGCGCTTCTGCGTATCGATCCCTCGGCGCTGGAGGCGCATCTGCACCCCACCATCGACGAGACGGCGCCGCGCGATTTGGTGGCCCGCGGGCTGGCAGCCTCGCCCGGCGCTGCCTCTGGCCCGCTGGTCTTCACACCTGAGGCGGCCGAGATCGCCGCCGCCGCCGGTAAGCCCGCGATCCTGGCGCTGACCGAGACGAGCCCTGAAGATATCCGCGGCATGCATGCGGCCCGCGGCGTGCTGACGGTTCGTGGTGGCATGACGAGCCATGCGGCCGTTGTCGCGCGCGGGCTAGGCAAACCCTGCGTCGTGGGCGCGAAAACCCTGCGGCTGGCCAAACGCGGGTCGCCGCGGCTCTTGGCGCCCGAAGAGCGGAGCTTCGTCGAGGGCGATATCGTCACGGTCGACGGTGGCTCCGGCGAGGTCTTGGCAGGCAGCGTCCCCGTCCGCGCGCCGGAGCTGACCGGCGCCTTCGCCCGGCTGATGACCTGGGCCGATGGTGCGCGGCGCCTCGGTGTGCGGGCAAATGCCGATACGGGGGCTGATGCGCGCACGGCCTCGGGCTTCGAGGCCGCCGGGATCGGCCTCTGTCGCACCGAGCATATGTTCTTCCAGGGCAATCGGATCGCGCCCATGCGCCGCATGATCCTGGCGGGTAGTGCGGCCGATCGCGAGGCCGCGATTGCAGAGCTGCAGCCGATGCAGCAGGCGGATTTCGAGGCGCTCTTTCGGGCGATGGCGGGGCAGCCCGTTGTCATCCGTCTCCTCGACCCACCGCTCCATGAGTTCCTGCCCCATGGCCAGGCTGAGATCGCGGAGCTCGGTCGCGAACTGGGGCTGCCCGAGGAGGAGGTGCTCGCGCGTGCCCGGGATCTGGCGGAGTTCAACCCCATGCTCGGTAAGCGCGGCTGCCGTGTCGGGATCGCCTATCCGGAGATCTACGAGATGCAGGTGCGCGCGATCCTGGAGGCGGCGATCGTCGCTGGCGCGGGTCAGCCGGACCCGGTCGTGCCGGAGATCATGCTGCCGCTGATCTCGGCCGTGCGCGAACTCGCGGTGCTGCGCGAGCGGATCGACGCGGTGGCCGCCGCCGTGCGCGCAGAGCGGGGCGTGATGGTCGAGTACAGCGTGGGCGTGATGCTCGAGACGCCGCGGGCCTGCCTGCGCGCCGGCGAAATTGCCCGGATCGCCGATTTCATCAGCTTCGGCACTAATGACCTGACGCAGATGACCTATGGGTTGAGCCGCGACGACGCGGGGCGCTTCATGCCCGACTATGTGAGCCAAGGTATCTACGAGCACGATCCTTTCCACAGCCTCGATCTCGAGGGCGTGGGCGAGCTGATGCAGATCGCCGCGGAACGCGCGCGCGAGGCACGGCCCGGCATCTCCGTCGGTCTCTGCGGCGAACAGGGTGCGGATGGGCAATCGGTGGCCTTCTGCGAGGCTGCCGGCTTCGACTATGTTTCGTGCTCGCCCTATCGCGTCCCCGTCGCGCGCCTTGCGGCTGCCCAAGCCCGGATCCGAGCGCGCCGCGACGCCGCATCCTGAGCCCGAGGGGGTCGGTCCGGGCTCAGGCCCCTGCGGGGCCATCGCCCGCCCCGCGCCGGCCCCGATAGGCCGGCGGAGCGCTTGAGGCCGGCGTTTTCGAGAGAGGCGGGCATCCTAGGGCTGTTCTCGAGGCGCTCGATCCATGTAGCGCTGGGCTCTTGAGAGCGGAAGGCGTAGAAGCCGGCCGCGCGGCGTCTCGTCTCTGCCGGGAGAGCGCGGTGTCGGCGCTCGGCCGGGTCTGCGTGAGAGACCTGCTCGCGGTATGAGGAGAGGATGATCGGCAGCGTAGAGAACCGAGGGAGACGGGTGTCTGGCGGAGCGCGGCTTGCGGAGGTGGCGGCTGGCGGCAAGCCGGCGCTTGCCCGGGCGCTGGCGGCGATCGAACGGTCGAGCCTGCGCCCTGGCGGCGATCCTGAGATCGCGGCGCTGCTCGATGCTGCCCTTGCCGCACCGCGCGCGCATCTGATCGGGCTGACCGGGCCGCCGGGCGTGGGCAAATCCACGCTGACTGACGCCCTGATCCGTCGGTTGGCGGGCCAAGGCGCGAAGGAAACTGTGACGGAGACCACGACGGCGGCTGCGAGGGGTGTTGCTGCGGGGACGGCGGCGCGAGCTGCGGATGGGCGTCACCCACGCTCGGGCGGGCGAGCGGGCCAGACAGTCGGCGTCATCGCCGTCGATCCCAGCTCCAAACGCTCCGGGGGGGCGCTTCTTGGCGACCGGACGCGGATCGCGCGCGATCCGCAGGACGACCGCGTCTTCATGCGCTCCATGGCCGCGCGCGATCGCCTCGGCGGGCTCGCTGAGCTGACCTTCCCTGCCGCCGTCCTCATGGGGGCGCTCAAGGATGTCGTCATCGTCGAGACCGTCGGTGTCGGGCAATCGGAGACGGATATCGCCGATGTGGCCGATACGGTGGTCTTCTGCGCCCAACCAGGCTCCGGCGATGCGCTCCAGTTT
>JBCCLX010000167.1:0-8455 GCA_039026635.1 Pseudomonadota bacterium | reverse complement strand
GCGCGTCTGTCGCCAAGGCATGCGGGCCGCCGCAACCTTCACCGTCGCGCCCCATACCGCGCCGAGCGGCCGGCACTACCACTTCCTCAGCCATGCGACGAAGAACGAGACCGCCACACCCGACAGCGATGCCGTCTCGGCGCATAACGGCTTCATCACGATCTCGCCCCTCTTCCCGCAGCTGACCGTCGATGATTTGCTCGAGGAGGCGGCCGCCGTGCTCGAGGCTGGGCCGCAGGCAGCCGCGGGCTGAGCCGGCCAGCTGGGGGGAGTGACGCCGCATGCAGCCCGGACCCGATGCGGAGCGATTGATGCGCATGATGCTCTCGCTGCGCCAGGCCGGCGTGCGGGATCCGCGCGTCCTGGGCGCGATGGAGGCGGTGCCGCGTGCGCTCTTCGTCGAGCCGGCCTTTGAAGACCGCGCCCATGACGACACCGCCCTGCCCATCGATTGCGGGCAGACGATCTCGCAGCCGGCCGTCGTCGCGATGATGACGGAGGCGCTGTCGGTCACCGACCGCTGCAAGGTGCTCGAGATCGGAGCGGGCTCCGGCTACCAGTCCGCGATCCTCGCGCGCCTTGCGCGCCGCGTCTATGCGGTTGAGCGCCATCGCGCTTTGGTCCTGGCGGCACGCGCGCGGCTCGAGGCGCTCGAGATCGCCAATGTCACGCTGCGCATGGGCGATGGCACCCGGGGCTGGCCCGAGCAGGCGCCCTTTGACCGCATCATGGTCGCCGCCGCTGCCGAGGACGTGCCCGCCATCCTGTTGGAACAGCTCCGACCCGGTGGCATAATGGTGCTCCCGGTCGGCCAGAGCGATGACACGCAGCAGCTGATCCGGATCGAGAAGACGGAGACGGGCCTCGACTACCGCGAGCTCAACGAAGTGTTGTTCGTGCCGCTTGTGGAAGGGCTGCCGGCTGGCAGCTGAGGGCCCATCCGGCCTATGACCCACCCGCAAGAGGTGGGCAACAAGCACCTGATGGCCTGCGGACGGCCACGAAATGTTGAGACGAGAGCAGAGGCGGCGCGAGAGAAACCCGCGCCCGGGCAGGAGATCGACGATGACGCGAGCCACCCCGTCCCCCAGCCCAGGCCGCGGCGGCGCGCGGCGGAGGCAGGCGCTGGCCATCCTGGCGCTCGCGGCGCTGGCCGGATGCTCGGCGGGCACCTCCTACGACCGGCTGCAGCCGCCGCCGGGCGGTGGCGCCGCCCCCCGCGCGGGGACCCCGGGCATCGTGGCCTATGACAGCTATGAAGCGGCTGTGGCGCGCGAGGGCGAGACGGTGGCGCAGATCGGCCAACGCGTGGGCATCAGCGGTGCGGAGCTTGGCGCCTATAATGGCCTGCAGCCGGGCACAGTGTTGCGCGCGGGCGATGAGCTGGTCCTGCCGCCCCGCGCCGGTGGCTACGGCGGCGTGCGCGTGGCCGAAGTACTGCCGCCCACCACCCCAACGACACCCGTGACGACCACGCCGACAGCGCCACTCGACCCGAATGCGACGGTGGCGACTGTGCCGCCGACTGGGCAGATCGAGAGCGGGGCGCTGGGGACGCCTGTCGCGGGCGAGGCCGTGGTTGCCGCCGCCAGCCCCGGCACCAACCCTGGTGCGACCCCTGGCGCTCAAACCGATGGCAGCGTTGTGGCGCGCGATGGGTCCGTGTGGTCGCCGAGCCTCGCGGCGGCGGCCATCGATGATGCGGGGACGGAGTCGACTGCGGCCGCAACGGCCACCGCCCCCCCGCCGGATACGCCGACCATCGAAGGCGCGATCGACGGCACGCAGGCCGGCGCCAACGCCCTGCCCGAGCCACCGACGAGCTCGAGCGACCCGGTTCTCTCGGCCGCGCCCACGCCCCGGGAGGGAGACCTCAGCCGCCCGCCCTCGGCCAACGAACCCCTGCCCCCTGCGCCTGTGGAAACCGCGCGCCCCGCCTCGCCCGATCTCGGCCAGTATCAGTCCCCCACCCCGGAGCTGACGCCCGAGACCGAGGCCGCGCGCATCGAGCAGGAAGCAGAGGAGGCGGATCGCGCCGCCGCCGCTGTTCTGGCGAGCGCCGAGCCGTCTGGTGCCCCCGATCTCGGCATCCGCTTTGTGCGCCCGGTTCAGGGCCCTGTCGCCGTGCCTTACAACGTCTCGACCACGGGCCGCCGCAACGAGGGCGTCGATTTCGCCGCGCCGGCCGGTGCCCAGGTCCGCGCCGCTGCCCCCGGCGAGGTCGCGCTCGTCTCCCAATCCCTCGGCGGGCTCGGCACCATCGTGCTGATCCGTCACCGCGACGATATCCTCACAGTCTATGGACGGGTCAGCGGGGTGAGCGTTGCCAAGGGCGAGCGCGTGCAGGGTGGACAGCCCATCGGCGTCGTGGCCCAAGGCGATGGCAGCAGCGAGCCGCGGATGCATTTCGAGATCCGCCGCGGTGCCGACAGCCTCAACCCGAGCGACTACCTCGGGGGGTGAGCGGGGGCGAAAGCCGTCAGCCTTGCCCGGCGCGGCCCGCGATCTCCTGCACGAACTGCCAGGCGACCCGGCCCGACATCGCACCGCGCGCCTGGCGCCACTCGATGGCCTCGGCGCGCAGGGTCTCATCGTCGATCTCGATGCCGAGGGCATCCACATAGCCGCGGATCATCGCCAGGAACGCGTCCTGATCGCAGGGGTGGAACCCAAGCCAGAGCCCGAAACGATCCGATAGCGAGACCTTCTCCTCCGTCGCCTCCGACGGGTTGATCGCGGTTGAGCGCTCGTTCTCGATCATATCCCGCGGCATCAGATGGCGCCGGTTGGAGGTGGCGTAGAAGAGCACATTCTCCGGCCGCCCCGCCACGCCCCCGTCGAGCACCGCTTTCAGGCTCTTGTAATGGCTGTCATCGCGATCGAAGGACAGATCGTCGCAGAACAGGATAAAGCGGCGGTCGCTGCCCGCGAGAAGCTCGAGAAGCCGCGCGATGGTCGGGATATCCTCGCGATGGATTTCGACGAGGCGCAGCGTGCCCGTCTCGGCATTCGCGCTGGCATGGGCGGCCTTGACCAGGCTCGATTTGCCCATCCCGCGCGCACCCCACAGAAGCGCGTTGTTGGCCGGCAGGCCGCGTGCGAAGCGACGGGTGTTCTCCAAAAGCGTGTCCCGCGCGCGATCGATCCCGACCAGCAGCGCCATCTCGACCCGGGCGACGCGAGGCACGGGGTTCAAGCGGGCCGGATCACTCTCCCAAACCCAAGCCTCCGCCGCATCGAAATCGGGCGCGGTCGCCGGCGGTGGTGCGAGGCGTTCAAGGGCATCGGCAATGCGTTCGAGGGCACGCAGCTCGCGCTCGGACCGATGATCCGATGGCCCATCCCCCTCCGGCGCGGCGGTCACGGCCCGGCCGCCTCCTCATCCAGATCCTCGTCCTCCTCATCCTCGGCGGCGCGCTTGCGCTCCGAGGCGGCGACGAGGTGGATCGAGATCTCATAGAGGATGTAGACGGAGACGCCGAGGGCGAGCTGGCTGATCACATCCGGCGGTGTGATGATCGCTGCGACAGCCGCAATCCCGACAACCGCGTATTTCCGCCCGCGCCCGAGCCCTTCGGCCGAGACCAGCCCCGCCCGGCCCATCAGCGTCAGCAGCACAGGCAGCTGAAAGCTGGCGCCAAATGCGAGCAGCATGACCTTGATAAAGCCGATGTATTCCGAGAACCGGTTCACGTTCTCGATCTGCACCCCCTGGTTGGCCGCCGCGCTTTCGGCAAATCCGATCAGGAAGTCGAGCGCGAGGGGAATCACCAGAAAGTAGGCGAGCGAGGCACCGCAGATGAAGAGAAACGGTGAGGCGATCAGGAACGGCAGGAAGGCGGATTGTTCGGAGCGATAGAGGCCGGGGGCGACAAAGCGCCAAAGCTGAAACGCGATCACGGGGAAGCCGAAGAAGAAACCGCCCCAGACAGACAGGCTCATCACCGTGAAGAAGGCTTCCTGAGGGCTCAGCGTTTGGATTCGCGCATCGGGATCAACGTTGAGCAGCGGATAGCTCAGAAAGGTGTAGAGCTCTGCGTAGAAGTAGAAACAGGCGCCGCCGAAGATGCCGAGGGCGATCAGGCTATAGATCAGCCGCTCACGAAGCTCGATCAGATGGTCGATCAGGGGCGCCGAGCTTGCCTCGATATGCGCGTCGTCGTCACCAGCGGCCATGTCAGCCCTTGTCCTCGGCCACAGGTGCCGGCGCAGAGGCCGTCGTCGATGCAGGTGCAGGGGCCGCCGTTGCTGCCGGCGCGGGCGCCGCCGCAGGCGCCGGGGTCTCGGCGGCAGCCACAGGCGCTGGCGTCGGTGAGGCTGCCGACTGAGAGGGCGCCGTCGCAGCTGAGGGTCCCGTGCTGGTCGTGGCGGATGACTTCGACGCGGCAGCAGCGCTCTCGGCCGGTTTCTTCCCCCCGGACATCAAGCTCTCCTGGGTCTTCTTGGCCTGCGCCGAGAAGTCCGTTCGCGCCATGTTGTCGAACTCGCGTTTGGCCTCGCGGATCTGGTTGAAGGCCCCGCCATCCACATCGCGCGCGGCATCCTCCATCGAGCGCTGGAACTCCCGCGCCACCGACCGGGCCCGGCCCACATATTGACCGACGGTGCGGAACAGACCCGGCAGCTCCTTTGGCCCCACCACCAGCAGGGCCAGGATGCCGATCACCATCAGTTCGGTCCAACCAATGTCGAGCATAGGCGCGCGCGCTCCCGCTAGGGATCAGGAAGTCAGGCGCTGTCCTTCTTGGCGCTCTGCTCGGGCGTGACGTCGATGGGACTGTCGCCAACCGGGATCTCAGCCGCCTTCTTCTCGTCCTCGTCCGGATCCTCGGCCATGCCCTTCTTGAAGCTCTTGATGCCCTTCGCCATGTCGCCCATCAGCTCGGAGATCTTCCCCCGGCCGAAGAGCAGAACCAGAAGCAGCACAACGATCAGGATCTGCCAGATACTGAGGCCCATCGCCTTTTTTCTCCTCGGGTATCGGCCAGTGGTGGCCGCCTCCGGGACCCGCAGGCCCCTAACTCTCGGGTTGACTTATTGGGTTACGCCCGGTGGGGGAAGGGCTGAACCGCAAAAATCCCGAGGGCTAGACATAGGTTCATTCTGCAGCAGCGACATGGGAGCTGCCGGTTTGCGGTGCCGTCTCGCGAGGGAACAGAAAGCAGCGGTCGCGGCGCAGGGACAGCCAGACCGGCGCCCCAGCCTCCGGCAGCCACGCAAAGGGGACGGTGGCGCGCAGGCGCTGGCCATCATGCTCCATAGCGACGTCGATCAGGGACTGGGCCCCGACAAACCGCGCCTGGATCACGCGACCGCGCGCCGGCACGCCGTCATTGGGTGAGAGCGTCGGCTCGTCGCCCTGATCTGCCTGGATCGTCAGATGCTGCGGGCGCACGACAATCTCCATAGCCGTGCCGTCCCTGGTATTGGGGCAGAGGAAGAGACCGAAGGGCGTCTCCGTCTGCCCATCCCGCACGCGGCCTGAGACCACGTTGATGTCGCTGAAGAAGGCGGCCGCCGCGCGATCCGCCGGATTGTTGTACACATTATAGGGCGCCCCGATCTGCACGATCCGCCCATCCCGCATCAGAGCGATCCGATCCGCCATGCGCATCGCCTCATCGGGTTCATGGGTCACGAGGAGCACCCCCGCGCCAGCCGGGCGCAGGACGGCGAGCGTCTCCTCCCGCACCTCATCGCGCAGCCGCGTATCAAGGCCCGAGAAAGGCTCATCCATCAGCATCACCTGCGGGCCCGGCGCCAAAGCCCGCGCCAGCGCCACGCGCTGCTGCTCCCCGCCGGAGAGCTGATGGGGGTAGCGCGCGGCCTTGCCGAGAAGCCCCACAGCCTCGAGGTGCCGCTCCACGACCGGTCTGCGCTCGCGCGCCCGCATCAAGTGTTTAAGGCCAAAGCCGACATTTTCGGCGACCGTCAGATGCGGGAACAGAGCGAAGTCCTGAAACATGAGGCCAACGGCGCGCTCTTCGGGGGGCAGATGCAGGCGGTCGTTCGATACCTCGGCACCATTGATCAGGACCCGCCCCTGCGTCTGCCGCTCAACCCCAGCGGCCACGCGTAGCGTCGTCGACTTCCCGCAGCCCGACGGTCCCAACAGGCAGACGATCTCCCCCACGGCCACGGACAGAGCGACCTCACTCACCGCGGGGTTGCGATCGAAGACGACGCTGATCCCCTCAAGCGTCAGCCGCGCCTGCTCACCGATAACACCGTCGGCATTCACTGGGCCATCTCCCAAGGCTCCTTCAGCCTGCCTCTCACCGCCGTGCTCCGCCGCGGCGTACACACGCTTATAGAGAGGTAGTGGTCGGGCTCCCTGCGGCTAACCACCTGATCGTCGGCGCGCAAGCAGTGCCGTGGGGCGCGGATCATCCCTGCCGCCCTGCTCGGGTGATCTCGACAGTTCCAATCTAGTCGCTCGGGATTCTGCGCAAGATGAGCTGAAAATCTGCCCAAATACTCGGAACATCGTTCCATTCTGTAGAAGTTCACAGCAAAACACAGTTAATCTGAAATTTGGCCATCATCCAATGCCCAAAATCTTCCCAATCTGCGACGCAGATCTTACCAATCACCGTTAATTTAACCGTATCCTCCCCATCAAACTCACTTGTGGGAGATTTAACCAAGACCATAATTTTTGAATTGTGTACGGAATGTGACGAACCAATAAAGCGAGGTTGATCATGGCGAAGGTCGCTGAATTCTCTAACTGCTTCCCATTGGATTTGCCAGGAAGCGCCGCACAGGTCGTGACGCTGGCTGAGAAATTGACGCCGTCGGAGCGAAGTGAGTTTCTATCCGAACTGTTGGTGCAAGCCTGTGTCGCCTTGAGCGATCCAGAACTCGCCTCAACGCTCGGTCAAGCCAAGCTCCTCTCCTGCAGCGTGCTCTGCCAGGGGCTCGCCATGGCCATTGACAGTTGAGCGGCAGCGCCCGCCTTCCGTCGGCCGAAGAGGCAGGCTATATCGCGGCGCATGCCAGATGATCGCCCGCTCTCGAACCACCCCCCCTTGCCACCAGAGATTGGGCGGCGCCGGACTTTCGCGATTATCTCTCATCCGGACGCCGGCAAAACGACGCTGACTGAGAAACTGCTGCTTTACGGCGGTGCCATCCAGATGGCCGGTCAGGTGCGCGCCAAGGGAGAAGCCCGGCGCACGCGCTCAGACTTCATGAAGATGGAACAGGATCGCGGGATCTCAGTCTCCGCCTCGGCCATGTCCTTCCCCTATGGCGAGCACTGGTTCAACCTGGTCGACACGCCGGGCCATGAGGATTTTTCGGAAGACACCTACCGGACGCTGACCGCCGTCGACGCCGCTATCATGGTGATCGACGGGGCCAAGGGCGTGGAGAGCCAGACGCGGAAACTCTTCGAAGTCTGCCGTCTGCGCGATCTGCCGATCCTGACGTTCTGTAACAAGATGGACCGGGAGAGCCGTGAAACCTTTGAGATTATCGACGAGATCCAGGAGGCGCTGGCCCTCGATGTGGTGCCGGCGAGCTGGCCCATCGGCATGGGGCGCGAGTTCCTGGGCGCCTACGATCTGTTCCGCGACCGGTTGGAACTGATGGACCGTGCGGACCGCAATAAGCGGGCCGAGAGCATCGCGCTCGACGGGCTCGAGGATCCGCGCATCGAAGAACACCTGCCGGCCGACCGGCTGGAGACGCTGCGCGAGGAGGTCGAGATGGCGCGCGGGCTCCTCCCCGAGTTCGACCGCGACGCCTTCCTCGGCGGCGCGATGACGCCGATCTGGTTCGGCTCCGCGCTGAATTCCTTCGGTGTAAAAGAGCTGATGGAGGGCGTTGCGCACTACGCGCCCCCGCCCCAGCCGCGGATGACGGCCGCGCGCCAGGTCGCCGCCGATGAGAAAAAGGTCTCGGGCTTTGTCTTCAAAGTGCAGGCAAACATGGACCCAAAGCACCGAGACCGTGTCGCTTTTGTAAGGCTTTGCAGTGGGCATTTCACACGGGGCATGAAGCTCAAGCATGTCCGCTCGGGCAAGCCGATGGCGATTGCCAACCCCGTCCTTTTCCTCGCCGCCGATCGGGAGATTGCGGAGGATGCCTGGGCGGGTGACATCATGGGCATCCCCAACCACGGCCAGCTTCGCATCGGCGATGCGCTGACCGAGGGGGAAGATCTGCGCTTTGCCGGCATCCCCTCCTTCGCGCCCGAGCTGCTGCAGGCCTGCCGTGCCGGCGATCCGATGAAGGCAAAGCACCTCGACAAAGCCCTGACCCAGTTTGCCGAAGAGGGGGCCGCAAAGCTCTTCAAGCCGGCCATCGGGTCGGGCTTTATAGTTGGTGTCGTCGGTCAGCTCCAATTCGAGGTGCTCGCCAGCCGGATCGAGCTGGAGTACGGCCTGCCCGTGCGCTTCGAGCCGACCCAGTACAGCTCCGCCCGCTGGGTCAGTGGCTCAGGCGATGC
>JBCCLX010000166.1:0-8481 GCA_039026635.1 Pseudomonadota bacterium | reverse complement strand
TGCGGGCCCACTTGCAGGGTCAGGTAGCTCATCGCGGCGCCGCTCGCCAGCACTGCGCGCTCCGTGTTGCGGGCCCTCTCGGCCTCGCCAGCAACTGCGATCATGTCGCCTCCTTCAGGACCCGGCTCTTGGACCCCAGGGACCAGCCCTGCCTCTGCCGCGGTCGTCACTGCGCCTTACGGAGCGCAAACAGATTGCTTCCTCAGCCACCGAGCGCGCTGCTCAGAGCCGTTCGAATTCGCTGTCGCAAAAGTCGGTCTCGCCGAGGTCGATCTGCACGCCGCCCCCTCTGCCCGCCTGCCCCGATGCGGCGCCGACGGCGGCCGCGGCACCGGTGGCCACGATCGCGTCCGGCGGTACCGCGCTTGCGCTCGCCGCAGCGGTGCGCGGTTCGGGAGAACGAGCGGGCGCGGTTGCCTGAGCATCCTGCCCCTTGCCAACGGATCCTCGATCTCGGCCAGACGACTGATGGGCCGACTGTGACGGGCGGCTGCTCGGTCGGGCGCTGGCTTTGGTTGGCGCGCCCGCTGCAGCTGACGCCGACCCCCCCGGCCCGATGGGAGCCTTCTTCACGATCTGCACAGGCGGCTTGGCCGACGTTCCTGCCTTCGGCGCCTCCTGGTGCTGACCCGCCGCGCTCGGCGGCGCCTGGTGGCCCGAGGGCGCGACGCCCGGTCCAGCGGCAAGCGCTGCTCCGCTCGAAAAACCCGAGAGCGCTGCCTCGAGCCCCGCCGCTTCCGAGGAGAGACTGGCGGCGTTGCTCACGGCTTCGGCCGTGGTGGCGGCATTGTCTTTGATCAGATGGTCGAGGCCCTGGATCGCGGTCTCGATCTGACCAACGCCACTGGTCTGCTCCTGCGCCGCGGCCGAGATCTCACGCACGAGTTCTGCCGTGCGCCGCATGTTGGGCACCAGAGCGTCGAGCAGGGTGCGCGCCCGGTGCGAGCGCTCGACGGTGCCCACGGAGAGCTCGGCAATCTCAGCGGCCGCAACGGCACTGCGTTCGGCAAGCTTGCGCACCTCCGCAGCCACGACCGCGAAACCCTGGCCATGCTCGCCGGCGCGCGCGGCCTCAATCGCTGCATTCAGAGCCAAGAGATCGGTCTGGCGCGCGATCTCTTCGATGATGGTGATCCGATCCGCGATCGTCTCCATGGAGGCAACGGCTTCCGCAACGGCCTCAGCACCGGCACTCGCCTCGCCCGCGGCTTGCTCGGCAATCTGCTCCGTCTCCGCCGCGTTCTGTGCCGTGTGCTGGATCGTCGCGCTGATCTCGGTCATCGAAGCGCTGGCATCGGCGGCGGCGAGGGACTGCTTGCCGGCGGACTCGTCGAGCCGAGCGGCCACCGCCGTCATCTCCCCGGCGCCCTTTGCCATTTCGGCCGCCCCAGCGCCCGCGCGCTGCAGCATGACATTCACCGACTGAAGAAGCGCCGCCACGGCATCGCCCAGGACATCCTGGTCAGAGCGTCGGGTCACGGAGGCCATCCGATCCCCAGCCAGCGTACGGCGGATCGCCCATTCCATGGATTGTTGATCGGCCGCGATCTTGCGAAGCGGCCCCATCAGGGACGACATCACCTGCGCATCGCGCGGCGCCTCCCCCAAAGAAGGGTGATTGAGGGCGCCGTCCGCCAGCGCCGTGGCGGCGGCCTCAGCCCGGGCGAGCCCGTCCGCCAAGGGCATGGCCGCACTGCGATAGGCGATGGCGGCAACGGAGGCCGCGAGGAGGGCCAGCAGAAAGGGCCAAAGCCGCTCCATCGTCCAGAAGGCCCTCGGCTCGGCCACCAAACCGGCCGTCCGAAGACTAGTCCGAAGGGTTTCGACGGCAGCCAGAGCGCCTTCAAGGGCCGGCAGAAGTGCGGCCGCAGTGACGTCCCTCTCCCGACCGACCGCTGTGAGGCGCGAGACGGCGGAGCGGATCGTGACCGTCCGGTCATCCGCCCCGCTTGACGATAAATCCGCCACCTGCCGCTCGAGCGCAGCAAGCGCTGGGCGCAGATCAGCAAATCCGGCCTGCGCGTCACCCGCCATGCCCCATGAGACGCGCATCGCGACGGTCGCCAGGCTCTGGTTCAGCTGCGCGAGCGTCAGCGCCTCGGCCATCGGCAGCTCCGCCGCCGCGAAGGCCTGCGCTTCGGCACGGATCAATCCTCGGTCTGTCAACACTGCCAAGAGCCCCGTGAGACCGGCGAGGATGAGGAGGGCCGAAAGGAGGCGCCATTTGATGCTCATGGTGCCGAACCTTCCGCTGCTGGCCCGGCCTCGCCCGCGGTGCTGCTCGCCTCGCGCGGGGCCGCGCAGCCATGGCAGGGGTCGACCAGGGCGGCACTATCGAGAAGGATGACCAACCCGTTCGCCCGCTGGGCCACGCCGCGGACGATCTCCGACGGCCAATTCGCCCCCAGTTCGGGCAGAGCGAGCAGGGTGGAGATATCGGTATCGAACACTTCTTCGACCGCTTCGGCCTCGATCGCGAGACGCAGGGGCGCCCCCTCTACCTGAACCTGCAGCACGATCATGCGCATGGATGCATCCGCTGGCGCCGGGGGCAGGTTGAGCCGGGCCCGAATATCCACGAGCGGGGCGATCGCACCGCGCACGTTCACGAGTGCTGGCGCCAGAAACGAGGCATTCGGCACCGGCGTCCTGGCGATCGGATCGACGATCTCGTCCACCTCGCTCACGGGAACCCCGAAGGCCTCGCCTGCGAGGCGGAAGATCAGCAGCGTCTCCCGCTGCCCCATCGCCATTGCCGCGCGACCGGAGGCCACGGCGTCTTGGCGCATCGTCTCGGCTGTACTCATCCGTCAATACCCTTCCCTTACCCCTGGCTCAGCTCACCGGCTCGGCGGCAAGGGCTGCCCGAACACGCTCGGAAACCGACCCCAAATGTCCTGCGCGGCGCGCTGCATCGGCGGTGACGGCAAGCTCGGCGAGGGCGCCCACATCCAGGATCAGCGCAACGGCGCCGTCGCCCAGGATGGTCGCGCCGGAGAGGCCCGGGATGTCCTTGTGATAGGCGCTCAGCGTCTTGATCACGGTCTGGTTCTGACCAAGCACATCGTCGACCACGAGGCCGATGCGGCGACCGCCGGCGGCCACGACGACGACGCGTCTGCCCTTCTCATGCGCCTCCTGCATGCCGAAGAGCTCGGCCAGGTCGATGTAAGCGACGAGTTCGTTGCGCAGCTCGATCACGCGGCGCCCACTGTCGTGATTGGCGGTGGCGACCGCGAACTCCACGCATTCCTCGACGACGGCGAGCGGGATCACGAAGACCTGTTGGCCGACCCGCACCAGGAACCCATCGATGATGGCGAGCGTGACTGGCATGTGCAGGGTGATCGCGGTGCCCTGTCCGGGCTCGCTGTCGACCGTGATCTTGCCGCGCAGGGCCTCGACCGCGCTCTTGACCGCATCCATGCCGACACCGCGCCCGGACACGTTCGTGAGCGTCGCCGCTGTCGAGAAGCCCGGGGCGAAGATCAGCTGACGGATGGCGGCGTCGTCGATATCTGCATCGGCGGCAATCAGGCCGCGGTCGATGGCTTTGCGCCGGATCGCCTCGGTATCGAGACCGCGGCCATCATCGGCAACCGAGATCAGCACCTCGCCCCCCTGCTGCCAGGCGCTGAGCGTCACCGTGGCGGCCAGGGGCTTGCCGGCCGCCTGCCGGGCCTCTGCATCCTCGACGCCATGATCGACGCTGTTCCGGATCATGTGGACAAGCGGCTCGGAGAGGCGATCGATGACGTTCTTGTCGATCTCGGTCTCACCGCCGCGCGTCACCAAGCGGACGTCCTTGTTCAGCGTGCTCGATAGATCGCGCACGACGCGGCGGAATTTGCCAAAGACCACCTCGATCGGGAGCATGCGCAGGGAGAGGGTCATATCGCGCAGCGCCGTGACGAAGCGCTCGACCTCCTCGACAACGCTCGAAAGACCTTGATCCGCCAAGCGATCCGCGACCTGGCGCAGCCGGGATTGGGCAATCACGAGCTCGCCCAGCTGATCCATCATCGCATCGAGGCGCACGGCCGCGACACGCACGCTTTCCGCGCCCTCGGCCGAGCGTTTCGGTTCGCGCGAGGGGGCATCGGTTCCTTGCGAACGCCGGTCCGCATCGCGGGCGCCATTGCTGGCAGCGGGGGCGGCCTGCTGAGCCGCGGCCGCTGGCGGGCTCGGCTCAGAGGGGGCGCTAGGCGCGGCCTCCGTCTCGACATCCGTCTGTGGCCCGGCGGTCGCCTCCTCCGGCTCGGCCGGGTCCTGATCAGCCTGTTCCTCGATCACCAGCTCAGCGTCATCGGCAAAGATAAAGACCGCTTCGATGGTGCTCCGGCTCTCGGTCGTCCAGAGCTTCACGTTCCAGGCCAAGTGACAGAGCGCCGGATCGAGATCGACAAGCGAAGGCAGCATCTCGGTGTCGAGAGACACCTCGACGCGGCCCAGTTCAGCAAGCTCGGCAATCAGCAGATCCGGGCGCATGCCGCCGCGCAGGACGTCGGTGGCGGGTCGAAAGTGGATCCTATAGCACCGTTCAGGGCGCTGGCCGCCAGACGTGGGCCCCGAGGGGCCGTTGCCGCCACCTCCCGCGCCGCCCCCTGCCGAGCCTGAGCCTGACCCAGAGCTGCCTGCGCCGCCGCCACCCGCAGCACCGGCCGTCACCTGCTGCAGCGCCTCGATCAGGGCCTGAGCTTCAGGCGAGGGTGGGGCATCGCTCGCGCCCGGAGCATCGGCCCCGGCCTCGAGCATCGAGGACATCTGATCGCGGGCCTTGAGCGAGAGATCGATCAAGGCGCTGTCGACCGAGAGACGCCCATCGCGCAGCGCGTCGAAGGCCGTCTCGAAATGATGGGTGAAGGCGGCCAGGCGATCGAAGCCGAACATCGAGCCCGAGCCTTTGACCGTATGCAGCGCCCGGAAAGCGGTGTCGATCGTCTCTGGATCGCTGCCGTTCTCGAGCTCGAGGAGCGAAGTCTCCAGCTCCTCGAGCAGTTCCCGCGCTTCTTGGACGAAGCTCTCTGCTGCGCTCCCGCTCATGCCGCGACCTCCTCGTTCGGGCCAGCCGAGGGCACGAGCAGCGGTTCGAAGGAGGGCTCGGAGGCCAGCCGGTCCTCGCGCTCGAGCCAGGCGGCCGCGGCCAGGGCGATTTGCAGGGCGGGCACCGTCGCCGGTTCGGGCGCCAGTGCGATTGCCAACGGCCCGTCGCTGCCGGTCAGCGCCGTCAGCGCCTCTTCTTGCGCCTTGGGCGCCTCGTTCAGGCGCAGTGATCCATCGACCACCAGCCGGGCCGTACTGCCCTGCCCTTCGAGCCGCGCCAGGCGCGCTGCCGGTTCCGTCCCGCTCATCCCGCTTCTCCCGGACACTGGGGATCAGGTCCCCCAAAAGACGTCGCAGGTGGACCGCGACACTGAGTGCGCGCCGCTCACCTCCCTCCCTGGTATGACCGAGACCATTGAAGGGCGTGTTGAGCGACATCGTTAACCTCGTCTTACGCGGCCCGACCGGCCGCGCTCGCGCCGCCTCCCAGGCCGCTCTTCGTCGGCGGCAAGACATCCGCGAAACTCAGCCAACCGGCGAAGCTTGCCTGCGGTTCAGGACGGGCCACCGCAAAGCCCTGCAGCGCCGTACATCCCAGTTCTTCCAGGGGCTTGAGCTGTGCTTTTGTCTCGACCCCGGTGGCGATCACAGGCAGCGACAGGGAGCCTGCGAGCGAGACGAGACCGCGCAGCAGCGCCAGGCCGTCAGCGTCTTCGCCAAGCTGGCCGACGAGGGCCCGGTCGAGTTTAACGCCCGAGGCGCCCATCGCCGTGATGGTCGACAGCGAGACCTCGTCGCGCCCAAAACGGTCGACGATCACATGCACGCCACGGGCACGCAGGCGAGCAAGGGCTTCCAGGGCCAGTTGCGCGCCGCGTCCTGTCGCGGCGCGTTCCCGCACCTCCACCGCCAGGCCTTCCGGCGGGATCCCAGCCCGCTCGAGCACCGTCTCGACCCGCTGGTCGATGTCCCGGAGACGGAGCTCCATGGCGCCGAGGTTGATGCTGATGATCGGCAATTCGACGCCCTCGGCGCGCCATTGCGCAACGGCATCGCCCACGGCTTCGAGCAAACGGCTGGAAAGCCGCTCCGCCAAACCGTGTCGCTCGGCCACCGCGAGGAACGTCTCGGGCTCGACCTCGCCCAGATCCGGATCGCGCCAGCGCGCGAGCGCCTCGGCCACCATGACGCCGCCCGAGCCCAGGGCCACAGCCGGCTGGAACCAGACCGAGAGACCGCCCGATTGACCAGAGTCGTCGCTGCCAACGGCCTCCATCGCGCGGGTCAGCGCCACGGTCATCCGCGCCTCGGCATCGCGCTCGGCACGCAGCGATGCATCGAAGACAGCGACGCGCCCGCGCCCCTCCTCCTTGGCCACATAGGTCGCCAGATCGGCATCGGTCAGCAAACGCTCGGGCGCATGGGGGCCATCGGCGCCACCGCCCGAAGCGACCCCGATGGAGGCGCCGATCTGGCAGGTGTTGCCCTTCCAATCGATGGGGATGCGCGCGACGGCGACCAGCGCCTCACCCGCCTGGATCGCCCGCTCGGCCGCACTGCCCCAGATCAGCGCACAGAACTCATCACCGCCGATCCGGCAGAGGGCGGCGTCCGACGTCTCCTCCGCCAAGGTCTTGGCCATGCGCTCAGCCGTCACCTCCAGCACATGATCGCCCGCGTCATGGCCCAGGGTGTCGTTGACCGCCTTGAAGTGATCGAGATCGATGTGCAGGACCGCCACGGGCAGACGCTGCCCCCCCGCATCCGGCGAGAGCTTGCGCGCCATCAGATCCGTCAGACCCCGGCGATTGAGCAGATCGGTCAGCGCATCGCGGAAGGCCAAACGCTCGAAATCTTCGGCCAGGCGCGCGAGGCGGCCGCTTGCCTGCTGATAGAGCAGCACGCCTGCGCCGCCGCCAACCAGCGCCTGGGCCATCGCCAGCACGGCAAGGCCGAACCATCCCGGCGGCGTGCCGCCACCCAGGGCGAGGGCCGCGACGAAAATCGTCGTTCCCGTCAACACCGCGCCGAGGGCGAGGCGGAAACCGGCCACTGTCTCCATCGGGGGCAAACGCGCGATCATGGCGGCGATTCGCTCGCCGAAGCTCATCTTGGCGGTCTCGGCCGCCGCGGCCTCGTCCGCCTCAACGGACGGCGCAGCGCCGTTCAACGCCTCGATATCCTCGAAGGCGCGCTCATGCAGGACCCGCTCCTCCTGCATCGTATAGATCGACTTGAGCCAATCGAGCGCGGCGGGCACGACCTCGATGCCCGCCAGGCCCGCCTCGACAGCGCTCGCCCGCGCATCGCCAAGGGCCGCGAGATCCTCCGCCGCCGTCGCGAGCGGGCCGACGACCACCGCTTCGGCCGCCGCGCAATCGGATGCGATCGCGCGGGCCTCATCGGGCAGGATCTCCTCGAGCGCTGCTGCCGCATCGGCAATGGCGACGAGCGCGGCGGTGGCCTCATCGCGGCGATCGAGCAGGTCCTCGGCCAGGCCGGAGAGCTGCCGCGCAACCACGAACCGGGCGACCGTAACGCTCGGCTCCTGCGCTTCCTCGCGCTGCGGCTCGGCAAAGATCTCCTCGGCGGTCACGACATGCTCGAGCCGCTGAGCCACGGCATCGCCCACCTGCAGCACCGCACTCAGGCTCTGACGCGCGCGCCCGGCCGCGGCGGTCGCCTCGCCCGCCGCCTCGGGCAGCTCAGCCTCTGCCTCCACCCGCCGCGCGGCCGCCGTCACGGCCTTGCGCAGCGCGCGCACCGGCGCCGACATCTCTTCAAAGGCGACGGCCGCGCTGCCGCGCAGACGTGCGACCCGGCCCGCAGGCCCCGCATCGTCCCACGCGCTCATGTCGCCCGCGAGCATCGCACTCGCCTCAGACTGCTTCCCCTTCATCGGCTCGGCCACGCGCCGCCCTCCCCTTTCCGCGAAAAAAGCCATCGCGCCTTCAGTAGACGGAAAGGGTTGCTGACTTATTCGCATCCCAGGCAGGCGGCTCAGGCAAATGCGGGGTCGGCTGCGCATGGCGAGTGCAACAGTGGATGGAGCATGACGAAACGCATCCTGACGGTCGACGACAGCCGCAGCGTGCGCGCGGCTTTGCGCGAGACGCTCGAAGACCTCGGTTTCGAGGTCCTGGAGGCAGAGGACGGGGTGGCGGGGTTCGAGGTGCTCTCGGACAACGATGACGTCGACCTTTTGATCACCGATCTGAACATGCCGCGCATGAACGGGCTGGATCTGATCCGGAAGGTGCGCGCGGAGGATCGGTTCGCGGGCCTGCCCGTGGTGATGCTCACCACGGAGAACCAGCCCGACAAAATGAAAGAAGGGCGCGAGGCCGGCGCCTCGGGCTGGATCGTCAAGCCCTTCAACGAGCTTCAGATCGAGATGATCGTCAAAAAATTCGCCGTGGCCTGACAGGCGTCAGCCGC
>JBCCLX010000165.1:0-8558 GCA_039026635.1 Pseudomonadota bacterium | reverse complement strand
GCGCCGTGCCCGTCCATTCATAGCCGTACCCGGGCGACAGTGTGCCCTCGGAGATCTCCTCCATGGCGGCGAGCGCCGTTCCCGTCGCCACGCCCGGCGCCGGTTCGCCCGTGATCGTGACTGAGCGGTAATTATTGTAGCGGATCACGGACTGGGGCCCGATGCGGTAGTCCACCGTCGCGACCGCCGTCAGCGGCACCATCGCGCCATCACGATTGCGCACATAGATGCGGTCGAGATCCGGAACCGCGTCCCGGTCCGCCTCCGCCGCCTGCATGTTCACCTGCCAGGAGCGGCCGAAAAGGTTGAAATCGTTCACATAGAGCTGCCCAAAGGTGCCCTGCAGCGCCGTGAACATATCCGTCACGGTGACGCCCAGGGTCTGCAACCGCTCGCGATCGATGTCGACAAAGAGCTGCGGGGTGTTGGCGGAATAGGTCGAGAAGGTGGGCCCGAGGCGCTCATCCTGGTTCGCGGCGATGACCATGCCGGTCGCCACAGCGGCGAGATCCGCCGGCGTGCGGCCCTCCAGATCGGTGAGCTGGTACTCAAAGCCCGAGCCCGTGCCGAGGCCGATGATCGGTGGCAGGTTGAAGGGGATTACCTGGGCCTCCCGCACGCCGAGCCCGATCTGCTGTGCCGCCCGGATCAGCGCGAAGGCCGTCGCCTCCGGGGGTCGATCCCCGAAGTCTTCAAGCGCCACGATCATGAAGACCGAGTTGGGCGTGACCAGACCGTCGAGGATCGAGTAGCCGGCAGCGCCGATCACATTGGCCACGCCGTCGAGGGGCGCGATCTCTTCGAGGAAGGCCTCGCGCACCGCATCGGAGCGATTGACCGAGGCGCCTTCGGGCAAACGCAGCTCGACAAAGAAGGCTCCCTGGTCCTCGGAGGGGAGGAACCCTGTCGGCACGGTCGTGAACAGCGCGCCACTGGCCGCCAGCGCGCCGCCCAGCATCGCGAGCCCGATGATCGCGCGCCGCGCGATGGCGCCGGCAATGAAGGAGTACCGGTCGCGCGTCCAATCGATCCCCTTCGAGATCATGCCCAAAACCCCGGTCGCCCCGCCCGGGTTGCGCCGCAGAACCATGCCGCAGAGCGCAGGGCTGAGCGTGAGGGCATTGATCGTGGAGATGATCACCGAGAAGGAGACGGCGACGGCGAACTGCTGAAACAGCTGGCCCGAGATACCGGGAATGAAGGCGACTGGCACGAAGACCGAGAGCAGCACCAAGGTCGTCGCGATCACGGGTCCCGTGATCTCCACCATGGCCTGCCGTGCGGCCTCCGGCGGTGTCAAATCCGGGTTCTCGTGGAGCACGCGGTCACAGTTCTCGACGACCACGATGGCATCGTCCACCACCGTGCCGATGGCGAGCACGAGGGCCAGGAGCGAGATCGTGTTGAGCGTGAAGCCAAGCGCCAGCATCACCGCGAAGGTCCCGATCAGGGCCACGGGGACGGCCGCCACCGGGACCAGCGTCGCGCGCGCAGAGCCGAGAAATAGGAACACGACCAGGATCACCAGCAGGAAAGCCTGCCAGAGCGTGGTGATCAGCTCGTCGATACTGGCCTGCACGAAGGTGGTGACGTCATAGGCCACATCGAAGGTAACACCGCCCGGCGCATTGGCCGTCAGCCGCTCGAGCGTCTCGTTCACCCCCTCCGCAATGGCCAGCGCATTACCACCCGGCGACTGATAGATCCCGATCAACACGGTGGGGCGGTCGTTGTAGGCGGCAATCGCATCGTAGTTCTTGGCGCCAAGCACAACCTCGGCCACGTCGCGCACGCGGACGAAAGAGCCGTCCGTCTCGGCGCGGATCACGACGTTCTCAAACTCCTCCACCGTCTCGAGGCGGCCTTGCGTGACCAGGTTGATCTGAAACTGTGGGTCCTCGGTCAGCGGCTGGGCGCCGACGCGGCCGATGGCGGCCTGCACGTTCTGCGCCCGCAGGGCGCCGGCGATATCGCCCGGCACAAGGCCGAGGCTCGTCATCCGGTCCACATCCAGGACCACGCGCATCGAATAGTCACGCGCGCCGATTACCGACACGTCGCCCATACCGGGGATGCGTTTTAGGGGATCGACGAGGTTGATGGTCGCCCAGTTCGACAGGAAGATGCTGTCGAACTCATTCTTCTCATCGTAGACCGCGATCATCTGCAGAAGTGCGGGCGAGGACTTGCGCACGGTCACACCGGTCGCGTTCACCTCTGAGGGCAGCGAGGCCGTGGCCGCGCTCACGCGGTTCTGCACATTGACGGTGGCGATGTCGGGATCGGTGCCAACGGCGAAGGTGACGATCAGCGAGTAGCTGCCGTCCGCGCCGGAGGTCGATTTCATGTAGATCATGTCTTCGACGCCGACGACCTGCTGCTCGATCGGCTGCGCGACGGTGGCCTCGACCACCTCGGCATCGGCACCGGGATAGAAGGCGGTGACCTTCACCGACGGGGGCACGATCTCGGGGAACTGGGCCACGGGAAGGCGGGTGAGCGCCACGAGCCCCGCGATCGTGATGACAATCGAAATGACGAGCGCGAGGCGCGGTCGGTCGATAAAGATGCTGGAGAGCATGTCAGCCGCCCGACGTATCGCTGCCAGCGGTCGCGGCGTCCACCGCGATGCCTGGGCGCACCTTGTTGAGCCCCTCGGTGATCACGAGCTCGCCTTCTTCAAGCCCGCCCTGCACGACGGTGAGCCCGCGGATCGTCTGTCCGGTCTCGATCCGGCGCTGCTCAACGGTGTCATCGCTGCCCACCACGAGGACGAAGGCGCCCACCTGATCGCGGCTCACAGCCTGCTGTGGCACGCTGAGGACCGGTCGTGGCGCGTCTTGCTCCAGCGTGACGTTGACGAGACCCCCGTCGAGGAGGGTGCCATCCGGGTTCTCAAAGACGGCCCGCACCGTCACCGTATCCGTCGAGCGTGAGACCTGGGCATCGATGAAATCGATCACGCCGTTTTTGTCATAGGTGGTCCCGTCGGCCAGCCGCAGCATGACGGCGACTTCGCTCTCTTCGCTTTGCGTATTCTGGTGATAGCGCAGGTACTGTGCCTGGCTGATCGGGAACTCCACGGTGATCGGATCGAGGCGGGTGAGCGAGACGAGCGTGCCGCTTTCGGGGCTGACAAGCGCGCCCTCGTCAAAGGCGGTGAGGCCCAGGATCCCGTCGAAGGGCGCTGTGATTTCGGTGTAGCCGATGTCCAGGAGAGCCCGATCAAGCTGGGCCTTGAGCTGCGCGATCTGGCCCTCGACCTTGCCCAGATTGGCGAGCGCGATGTCGAGTTCGGACTGCGCGACGGTCTCGCGTTCGACCAGCGTTGCTTTGCGGTCGCGCTCGATCTCGGCAAGCTTCAGCTCCGCCTCGGCGGCGGCGATGGAGCCCCGGATCTGATCGGCCGTCGCGAGATAGGTCTCGTCCTCGATCGTGTAGAGCACGGCGCCAGCGTCAACCTGCGCGCCCTCGGTGAAGCTCAGCGCCTCGATGAAACCGGTGACACGGGCCCGGATCTCGACCTGCTGTACCGCCACCAGACGGCCGGAGAACGAGGCGCTGGGGCGAAGATCCGTGGTGGCCGCCGCGGCAACGACGACGGCCGGGCGTGGTGGTTGTTGCGCGGCTGCCGGAGAGCACAGCGCGATGACGACCGAGGCTGCGAGACCAACCGGCCGCCCTCGTATGACCCAAGAGCCTGCCAGCATCGGAATTCCTCCACCGTTCGTCTTCCAAACGGGGAAAACCTGCCTCGCCCGGAAGGGGAATCCCAGGGGCAAAGTGGCCGCGGGGACCGGACTAAAGGCGCAGGGCCGGTCTGGCGTCACCCCCCTGCATCATCTCGCTAGTCGCCGTCAGTCGATCACATCGCCAGCACCGTCCAGCGGCGCGGCCACGATATCCCCCGCAACCGGGACGACCCGGACGACATCGGCGGTCACGCGGAAGGGAAGGGCGGCGACGGCGCAGCCGGAGAGGGTCGCGACCAGGGTCAAAAGGGCGATCACACGCATCATTGAGCCTCATTATCTCGATAGATTCTTACTTTTGAACAGATGCTTGGCAGTCTTTCTTCAAGTCGTCCACAGGCGATGGGGCGACACCCTATGATACGCGCCTCCTGCGCCACTCCGGCCACGGTGGTCATCTGCTCGCGGCGGCTGGTGCGGACGGAGGGGATCGAACCCTCACTCCCAAGGGGAAACGGATTTTCGTACCGCTACGGCTTTCGCCGCCGGGCGGCCCATGGGCCCTCCCGTTTGCCAGTCTGGACTATCCCTTCGCCCTAGCCCAATCGGCCGTAGGCGCTGCCCGTCTAGTCTCTACACCTTCCCAGCGGCGGACCGCTGGGCTTGGCTCGGGATCAGCGTCGGCCCGACCCGGACGCCTTCCCCGAATTTGAGCAGTTCTACTCCCCGCGTTTCCCCGGGGGCACTCAAGTGTCTCTCAAGTCCGTCGCGTCTACCGGTTCCGCCACGCCCGCATCGCCGCCGCGAGCGGGCCGACCGTGATACATCGCGCGCGCTGGCGCAATCGTTGGCCGACGCAATCACCAGGCCCTGCGCTAACCATTCCGAAACCATGACGCGCGAGGGTGGCGGCACGGGCAGAAGGCCCGTCCGCTCCGGGGAGGGTCGCCCATGAAGAAGTCCGATCACAGCCGATCTGGCGGAGGGTTTCGCGATCGCGCCGCTGGCGATCTCTTCGCAGCCAGCGATGCTGCCTCCATCCCCGAGCCCGAGATTGCCCTCGCCCCGGTTCGCGCCGGGGCGGGGAGGTCTGCGGTGAGGACGACCGGAGTGGGGAAGATCGGGGTGGGGAAAGTCGCTTTGGGGGCGGCCGGCGCAGGGACGATCGGGGCTGGCGGGGCCGGGGGACGCAGCCGGCGCACCCCCCATCCCGGGGAAGTGCCGCACTACCACAACCACCGCGCACGCCTGCGGGCCCGGTTTCTCGAAGCCGGCGGTCAGGCCTTGGCGGATTATGAGATGCTGGAGCTTGTCCTCTTTCGCGCCATCCCGCGCCTCGATGTGAAGCCTCTGGCGAAGCGCCTCATCAAGGCCTTCGGGGACTATAACGGCGCCATCACCGCCCCGCCCGCGCGCCTGGCTGAGATCCAGGGCATGGGCGATGCCGCGATCGCTGAGCTCAAGATCGTCGAAGCGGCGGCCCAGCGTCTCGCCCGTGCCCGGGCGCTCGGGCGCGACGCGATCTCAAGCTGGCAGGCGCTGATCGACTATTGCACGACGGCCATGGCCCATCGCGATACAGAGCAGTTCCGCGTCCTGTTTCTCGACCGCAAGAACATGCTGATCGCGGACGAAGCACAGGGCGAAGGCACGGTCGACCATGTGCCGGTCTATCCGCGCGAGGTGGTCAAGCGGGGCCTCGCGCTCAACGCCTCGGCCCTCATCCTGGTGCACAATCACCCCTCCGGTGATCCGGCTCCGAGCCGCGCGGATGTGGAGATGACCCGCGCCATCGAAGACGCCGCCCGCGCCGTGGGCCTCACCTTGCACGACCATGTGGTGATCGGGCGGGAGGAGCAGGCCAGTTTTCGAGCCCTCGGCCTCTTGTGAACGCCCTGGATTTCAGGTGCCTCCCTCAAGTTGACGTATAGGTGAGCCAGCTGCAACACAGCCTTCCCTGACCCGCAAACCTCCCCACTTTCCCGGCCATGACGACGCCCGGACCCGCGCTTCGAGAGAGCCCGCCCAGGCGTTGACCGATGAACCCGGACACCCCTGGAGGGACCCGCCATGACCGCCGCCGCTCTGCCGCATCGCAACACCATCACGCCGCGCCTGCCCGCCCTCGACATCGCCACCCTCGGGGCGGTGCTGACCGCCGGCGCCTTCGCCACCATCGCCTTCGATCTCTTCGGCCAAATGATCAGCCCGCTCCTCTCCGCCCTGCAACCGCTCTTCGGCGCCAAGCTCGCGCCCGTCGGCCTCGCCAATGGCGTGATCGCTGCGGTCACAGGCCTCGAAGGCAAAACCATCTCGAGCAACGGCCTCGGCTATGGATTGCATGTCGTCACCGGCCTCCTGGCCTATCCGACCGGCTATCTCGTGCTTCGGACCGTCGCCAACCAGATCGCCCCGGCCCTGCCCTGGTGGGCCCTCGCCGTGGGCTACGGCGTGGCGCTCTGGGTGCTCGCGCTCTTCGTGATGGCGCATTTGGTGGTGGGCATGCCGGCCTTCCTGGGCTTCACCGGCATCACTTGGGTCGCGCTCTGGGGCCACATCCTCTTCGCCCTCGTCGCCGCCGCCACCCTCCGCGCCCGCGGCTTCTGACACCCGAAGAGAGCCCACAATCAGCCCGCGCCCCTACCCAGTTGCGCGGGCCCACCACATTCTGTATCGCTACCCCCGTCGCACCCGTAGCTCAGCTGGATAGAGCGCTGCCCTCCGAAGGCAGAGGCCAGAGGTTCGAATCCTCTCGGGTGCGCCATTTCCCTTTCACTTCCGCAAAATCCCTCTAACACATTGAAGGGTAACGTGGTTTTTGGGGCTCGAAGTCCGGTTTTGCGACTGTAGGCGGGACGCTCTGCGAAGGCCAGTCTGAGCACGATGCGGCGCAGGGTCATGTGGCCGGTTTCCCAGAGTTTCCAGGGGTTTGCGAGGAAGCCGAGGGCGAGTTCGAACATCTCCTCGAAGGCATGCTGCGGCTGGCCCGCCGACTTGGATTTCTCCACAAGAATTTTCTTCTCCAGCTCAAGCGCATTGATCTTCTGTTCATAGGCAGCGATGACCGTCGGGCTTTCGGCCTCGACGATCCGATCCATGAGCCGATCGACCTGCGCCGTGACGCTCTTGAGATCGTTCTTGATCGTCAGCGCCTGGGCCTTGGCGTGTTCGGCGCGCTGATCCCAGGCACTGCGGAACATGACCTCGACGAGATCGAAGAGCGTCTGTGATGGCGTGAGCGATCTCAGCACCTCCTCGAAGGCGCCCTCAACCACCTCACGCTTGATCGATTTGCGGTGCGCGCTGCAGGCGCGGTTGAAGCACAGGTAGTACGGATGATTCTTGCCCGTCCTGCTCTTGGACCAGCAGGCGGTGAGCGGTTGATCGCATTCACCGCAGAGCATGAAGCCCCGCAGCGGAAAGTCCTCGTTGAGATCGGTCCGGCACGGCGCCTTGGGCGTGCCTTTGAGGCGCTCCTGAATGCGCTGGTAGGTCGCCAGCGAGATCAGCCCCTCATGCCGTCCTTCGCGCAGGCTCACATCCCAGTTGGGCGCCTCCACATAGCCCGCATAGCTAACGCGGCCGAGCAGGTCCGTGATCCGCTGGAACCGGATCTCGCCGCCCGGCAAGTCCTTCGGATACGCAGGCTGGCTTTCGAGGAAGCGCTTCACTTCGGCCTGGCTGTCGAAGCGGCCGGAGGCAAAGCCTTCGAGCGCTTCCTGCACGATCGAGGCAACGGGCTCATCGCGGACGAGCACCTTCCCCTCACCGCGCCGGGCTTCGTAGCGATAGCCGCGCGGCGGGTTGTTCCAGACATAGTAGCCCTTTTCGAGCCGAGCCCTCATCTTCTGGATGGTCTGGCGCCGGTTCTGCTCCCGCTCCAGTTCTCCTTGAGCGGCCATGATGGTCTCGACGAAGGTCCCTTCGGGCGTGTCCTCGAAGGTGAAGTTGAGGCATTCGACCCGTGCGCCGCGCGCCTTGAACTCCTGCCGCAGCTTGATGTGGAAGACGGTGTCTCGCGCAAAGCGCTTTAGATCGTCGAAGATGACGACGTAGTCCTTGGCCGGCTGCGCATCGAGGAAGCTGAGCAGTGCCACCATGCCCGGCCGCTTCATGAAGTCCCCGCCACCGGAGGCATCATCCGGGAACACGGCTTCCACGTCATAGCCCCGCAGCCGCGCATACTCCCGGCAGCGATACTCCTGACTTTCGAGCCCGAAGCCCTCGGCCTTCTGCTTGGCCGAGGAGACCCGGCAATAGATCAGCGCAGACCGCAGGGCGGTGTGGGAGACATGGTCATTCATCGGAATTCTCTTTCTGCCCGGCCGCGCTCACCTCACTCACGTGCAGGGGCGCCGGCTCAGGGCTCAATTCCAACAAAGATACCACATCGATGGCGTTCAGCTCGTCGCGGCTGGCCGATTGTCCACAGGATTGTTGGGCCGGATGCAGACCGAAGCCGAGATCGACGAAGGACAGAACGATCGACCAGAGGGACTCGATGAATTCCTTCTTTTCGTCCTCGCTCATCTCACTGCCGTCGAGCAGGCTCTCGCAGTGATCCCAGTCGATCTTCACGGTGGGCGTCACAGTGACGAAGGGGCTTTCGGTGTCATCGGTCATGGTCTTGTCCTTTCTGCCCTGGGGGGCATTGTCTGTTTCTCGGCTTCCTCCTCCGCTTGGCTCTCACATGAGAACATATAGCGAACATAATAGGACAAAAATCCTAGTTCTCAAAACATTATTTTGAGAAGGCAGCGTCTTGGACAGTCTTCTAGCGTTGATGACGCCAACGCGCTGCGGTAGCTTCGTGGGTAATGTAGGTATTCTTCAAAGGTATTGATCGAGAATGCCGATTGACTGGCT